>CAQBGY010000190.1 GCA_948759685.1 uncultured Eubacterium sp. | reverse complement strand
TCCACGGTACTGTTAATCTGTTGCTGTTCCATAACCCTGCCAAGGACTGCCTGCTCGTCCGCCAGAGCCATTGCCGCCCATTCCCTGATGTCTTTCAGGACAATATCGTACAAGTCCTGCTCCTTGATGCGGTGCGGCGTGCATTTGTCCGGTCCGTCCAGCCTGTAGTTGGCGCATGAGCCGAAGTAGGTATTCCTCCCGCTTTTCTTGCTTGACTTCTCAGGGAAGAATGTAATGCGCCTGCCACAGTCAGGGCAGTAGGCAATGCCGGAAAAGATACTCGGCTCTCTTTTTGCCTTGCACATGCGCCTGCGTTTCCCGTTGACCTCCTGCACACGCTCCCACAGTTCCAAGTCCACAATCGGCTCAAATATATCCTTCACTACCACCCACTCATCTTTAGGCTTCACATAGTTCTTGCCGACCTTGAACAGCTTTGACTGTTTCTGCGCCACAAGGCTGCCGATGTAGACCTCGTGCGAGAGTATCCATTTTATCGTGGTTTCATTCCAAATATAGTTGGATATGTCACCCTCGCCCTTAAAATTTGCCCACGTCCTCTCGCCCCTTACATGGTGCCAGTATGCGGGTATCGGTATGCGCTCCCTTTTCAGCACGTTGCCGATTGCCTTGTAGCCTTTGCCCTGCACGGCAAGCTCGTACATACGCCGTACAATCGGTGCGGTTTCCGCATCAGGTATCAGCTTGTGGCTGTCCTCCGGCGATTTGCGGTAGCCGAACGGCGGCACTGTGCTGTGGTAGATGCCCGCCCTTGCCTTTGTGGTCATGGTGCTGCGGATTTTCTTTGAAATATCCCTTGCATAGAAATCATTAAACAGGTTCTTGAACGGTGCCATTTCATTGTACCCCATAGAGGTATCAATCCCGTCGCTGATTGCGATATAGCGTACTTTCTTGCTTGGAAAATACACTTCGGTATAATAGCCCGTTTGCAGATAGTCACGCCCAAGACGTGAAAGGTCTTTTGTAATGACCGTGTTGATTTTCCCGCTTTCAATATCCTCAATCATGCGCTTAAAATCCGGTCTTTCAAAATTTGTCCCGCTCCAGCCGTCATCAACGTATGTTTCCGCAACCTCTATACCATGATACTGTGCATACTGCATGAGCATCTGTTTCTGGCTCGTTATGGAATTGCTTTCTTTGTCTGTGATGCCGTCATCAACAGACAGCCGGGTATATAACCCCGCTTTTGGTGCTGTTTTGTATGTAGTTCTACTCATTGGCTTCTTCCTTTCCAGAAAAAGCTGGTGAACTGCAAAGTGGTTCTTCATTTCCTATTATACCTTCATGGTCAGCAACCTGCAAGCACTTTTCCTCTTTATCCGAATTTAATATTACCCTCACAAACGCCTCCTGTGGTGTGCGTTTGCTGTCAAATACTCTTGTTACTACCAGTTTTGTTTTATTCAAATATATTCCTCCTCGTTTTCTGAAAGAAAATGTCTGCCATGCCTGCATGGTATACGCCCTTGCAAAAAGCATAGAAATTTCCCTCTCAATCTCAACTTACCGACAGACGTTTTCTGTGTCCTACCCTGCAAACTTAACTACCACCGACTAAAGTCGGTGGGTTATGGCAATTTAAAAAATGCCTCTTGCGACTAAAGTCGCGCTTAGCTTGAAAACAACTATCTTCTATCACTTATTTCTTATTCAGAAAGTGCCGCCTAAAGGCGGTGGTTTTAACCACTCGCTTGGAAAATAAAATCCCAACAAGATATAAGTTTATCCTGCCGAGTATCAGACACTTTGAAATGACGTAATATAGACGCTTTCAAAATGCCCCCAATCCCTTATGGTTACTTCCTTTATACGCTAAGACACTTATTTTTCTATTTATAAAATAAAAGTATTTATATATAATAGGGGATTAGAAATAACCGTATGTATATATATATAAAGGATTTGGGATTTTACACGTCTAAACGTATATTGCGTCTTAATGCCTTTCCCCTGTGCGTACTTTTACATGGATACCCTTAAATCCCCTTGCGGTCTTTCCAGTGCCGAGTGCGATATTATTCGTATAGGCAAGCCCGTACTTGTCCTCATTCTGCCTTAAAAAGTTGGAAAAACTGCGCTCACCTAACGGTTTTTCAAGGTTATCCTCACACCACTGGCTGTATGCACCGTAAAGCTGCTTTGACGTGGCGTGTGTGCCTTTCTCAAGCCTGATGTAACCCTCCGACTGCATGAATACAATGATGTTGTTCCCGTCCTGCATGGCTTTTGTGAGGTTGTCCTCCGCCCTTTTGCTTATCGTGAACCTGTACCCGTTGCCAATCAGGCGGTGCAGCCCCTCAAGACACCATAAAAATATGCCCTCTGCTTCCGCAATCAGCTTTTCGCCGAGAAACGGATCATCTTCCCTGTCCGGCTTGCGCTCCTTGACGGTAAGGACTATCTGCCGCCGGAAAAATCCATAGGAACGGTCATACAGTGAACCGAGATTGCCATTTCCAAAACAGATAAACCGCACACATAAATACCCCTGCTCGCTCTGCCTGCCTTTGCGCTCCAAGTCCGTTTTGTCCTCTAACGTCACAATAGATTTGATGTTATTTGTCTGCGGCAATGCCTCAAGTTTCATATCATCGTCAAGCATCAGAAGTTTCCATTCAAGGTCTGCCCTTGCAAAACGGTCAACCTCCACTTTCTGTATGCTGCCTGTGTTCATACTGTCGCCAAGCAATGCACGAAGCACCCTGCCAATGCGTGACTTGCCTTCCCCGCCTTTTCCTATGACTATCAACATTTTCTGCCCTTTTGTCGTGGGTAACAGTACATAGCCCATAAACTCCTGCAACGTGATAATGTCCTCTGGCTCTAAAAGCTGCCCAAGAAATGCAAACCAGCATGACGGTTCTGGCGCATCAGGCAGATACCTCACAGGAAGTCTGTTCATGCAGAATTCTTTCTGTGCAGAGAAGCTTTTCGATAAGAAATATGTCCCGTTCGCCACATGGATACGGTCTGTCTGATAGGGTATCGGCGGCGAATAGCACCTTATCCGCAACGCATCAAGCAGCGTTGTTGCCTTTTTCGCAATATTTGACGTAACATAAGGCGCAATCTTATGATATATCTCCGCCTTAATCTGCTCCGCATCACCGACTGCTCCGTTTACATCAAAAAACCTGCCATGTATGCACTTCATCGGGTGTCCTGCAAGGAAATCCTCACAGAACAGCACGTCATTGACCTTGTTCCCGTCAAACCACGTTTCCGGCTGTGATGCCTGCTCCATTTTCTCCATCATCTTTTCCAGTGCCGCCCGCTGTTCCTTTGGTACACTGTTCCAGTCTTCTTTCAATCCTTAACACTTCCTCTCCATAATCTGTTACCAGCTCAACACGCTCCGATAGCGGAGCGTACAATAAAATATCTAACAGATACTCAATGTAATCTTTCTTTTCAAGTGCTTCACAAAACAGCGGGTGCCATTCTTCCTCTGCTTCGTGTGGCGAATACTGCTCCTGCCATTCCCTTAACTGACACAGGTAATCAGATAATACACGGAAACATTTCTTTTCTACCCTTTCAAACCTCTGCTCTGGCGATAACTTCCGTTTGCGCTTTGGCGGCGGTTTTCTGCACCTGTTATCGTCAAAACTAATCCCGAACTCCGACACTATCTGTAATGCTGCGTCCTTTTTGCCCAATCCATAAAACTTCGCCACAAAATCAATGGCATCTCCCTTTTCACCACAGCCAAAACAGTAATAGCGGTTATCTATTTTCATGCTCGGATTTTTATCATTATGGAACGGACAGACTGCCATACCGTTTCGGTTTATTTTTATCCCGCAACGCTCCGCTGCCTGCCTTGCGGTTATTCCGCTTTCCCTTACCGCTTCAAATACATTCATTTAAACCTCTCATTCTTAATCAACAACGTAAAATTATCATGCATAACTATTCACACAGCCTTCATGAACGCAAAAAGGGCAGCTACAAACCCTTTACAGGTTCATAACTGCCCTTGCGCTGTTTTATTATAAAATTTTTACTCTTGACAAAACTGCCGTATGCCCTTAAAATGGCTTATAAAGAGAAATGAGTTTTTCGACCGTACAGCTATTGCTCAAGCGGCTTGCTCGTTTCTTTTTTTGTCCTTAAAATATCATACAGATACAGTTTTCCGTCTTTTGCATAGCGCACCAGTATCCTTGCCTTAAAGACATTATACCTGACCAGTTCGCCCGCATCATCATAAACAGGGATTGCAAAACGTGTATCATATCTGTACCATCCAAATTTTGCATCTGTGTTATGCTTCTGTGCATAATTCTCTGCAAATGTTTTATTCGTGGCAATTTCAATCATTTCTCTAATAATTCCCGAAGAATTTGCCTTTGCATACATATTTGCGCCCCTTAGTTCCTTTGTGTCTTTGGAATGTGCAAACTCGTCGGGAAAATCCGCACCTATGTACACCACGTCTGATGTTTCCGTAATTTCCGCACACTGACCAATATACTCTTTCAGACAGTTCTCAACAATGTTCCAGTCCACGCTCCTTCTTCCCTTGAAACGCAGATCATTGATGACCACAATGCTTTTACCGTCAGCGTCCTTTATTATATCAACTTTCTTATCCATTATAGCTGCTCCTTATCTAATTCATTTTATCAAAAGTCCAACAGCTACATTGTATCATGCCGGCCTGCATAATTCCATTTAAAAATCCATAAAAACAATTTAATAAATTTATCCTGCAAGTAGCTTTTGGGAATAAGCTCACATTGGACTCGCACCATCATCTTTGTGACCGTTTTACGGAAGTATCATTATCAGGAAACAGTGTCATGGCGCAAGGTTCCCACACCTTGTTTGCTTTAAAACATCTCTCGCTCTTGCCTGTCCAGTACAGGCAGTCATGGCGTGCTTTGGCACAGCTCGGCTGTTTCATACGTCTTGCAGGATTGTCCATATTCAGTTGTCAGTAAGTGATGCTTTTTCATTCCGCATCACAACTCAACTACCACCGGCTGAAAGCCGGTGGGTTCTTTCGGGCTAAAGCCCAAACCCTGCGACTGAAAGTCGCTTTGGGGGCTAAAGCCCCGTCTTTCCTGACTAAAGTCAGCTGAAAGACCTGCTAAAGCAGTTATTCCTGCAACATTTTTGAAGATCTTCCTTTTAATAGCTGCATTATCTTACTCGTTGCCATGTCCGTTGGACATGACAACAACATATGAACATGATCTGCACCTACGCTTCCTTTCAGAATTACTATTCCATTTGCTTCACATCCCTGCCGCAATATGTTTCTTGTCCTTTCTGCAATTTTTCCTCTCAATATCTTGTATCGATATTTCGTTATCCACACAAAGTGATATTTTATGTCATATACTGTATGACTGCTACTTCTATATTCTGCCTTAACTTTGACACCTCCTGCCTACAATATATCACAATTCACTTTTATGTAAAAGACGGCTCAAGCCGTACCGCCTAAAGGCGGTGGTTTTGACCCCACGCTTGGAAAATAAAATATGCCTTAAATTTTCAGCTTGTCCGCACCGTACTTGTGGATAATCCGAAAAAGGATTTCATTATCTTTTCCCTCTGATTTTCTGTACAATCTGCACAGTGTTTCAAGTTCCGTCGGCGTGAGGGTATTGGAATAAGGCTTGTAATTTTCTGTAATAAAAATTCCGCCGCCCTCGCCCGGCTTTGTATAAATCGGGTAGTCAAAAGACAATGCGACAATATCATGAAGTATCGTGCGTCTTGTAACGCCAAATTCCCATGCAAGCTCCCTTGTTGTTATGTGTCTTTTCGCTGATAAAATGCTGATGATTTCCATTCTGCGGTGTACAAAATCCATGCCGCACCTCCCCTCGTTTACAGTTTAAAAAATTATCAGAATTGCCAGCCCTAAAAACATATAAAATCATTCAACAAATCTTTTATATGCTTTATAAGAATGGCAATCATTTTCTATGTAAGTTTCTCACAGTACGGCCCAAATTCATGTATAATTGACAGAATAGTTTCCCTGTCCTCCTCCGCACACGAAACAGCGACTTTTTCCAAGCATTCCAGTTGTTCCTGTGAAAGTGAGTTCTGGTATTTCCCTACCCCGTCAATGAGGAAGTAGCCACCGTTATATCCCTTTTTTGAAATGACGGGAAGTTCCTCGCCTATGACTTCAAAATCCCTGCTGATTGACTTTCTGCCTACACAATATCTGTCCATAAGTCCCGATACCGTCAGCTTCTTTCCTGCCAGCAGCATACGCTCAATTTCCCTGCGCCGCCGGAATGCATGGTCTAACATTTTTTCACCCCCTTTCTCCGCTGTTTCTGACGTTAATTGTAAATAAAGTAATGCTCCCTCTATGAGGACATTACCTAAAAAAATTTCAAAGTTTTTTCTACTGACTGGAAAGGTGAAAACCTTTCCTGACAAGAATAGTTATCATGACTTTTTTATTATCACGATCTTTGATGACAAAGCTGATAAACTCAAAGGATTTCTTTAAAAAAGTCGGGATAAT
>CAQBGY010000189.1:4086-6553 GCA_948759685.1 uncultured Eubacterium sp. | reverse complement strand
GTAGAACACCAGCCTTCCAAGCTGGATATGTGGGTTCGATTCCCATCACCCGCTTTTTTCATGCCATAAAGTCAAAGGCTGATAAAAGAAGATGTAAAAAAGAGTAGGTAAAAGTTCTCTATCCCACTCCCATAAAATATATTTAAAAGTTATCCCCCTCATTAATCTATTTAATATCTTAATTTCAATGTATCAAATAGGATACAAATAAGCAACATTTTCCATTTTAATAGTCTTTTTAATTTTTATAAGACTCCATCTCTCCAACATTCTCCGAACACTCTTTAAACAATTTCCCATAATAAATAATATATCTTACAAAAGCATATACCATAACCATCATATTAATCACAATCAGTCTTACTACAATTCCATCACTCATATCAGGAATCAGTAATATTGCAAGCAAAATAAGATATGTGGCAAAAGTGCATACTTTGCCATATATCTTTGCCCCCTCGATTTTATGCCCTTTCTTTATTAGAAGAGTGCCTGCTAATGCCATATATCCTTCTTTTATGATATACAACACAATCATTGGCATCATAATTTTATATTTAAACATAAGGCTTAATATAATTGCCCCAATCGTCACTTTATCTGCAATTGGATCAAGCATTTTTCCCCAGTCCGTCACCATATGAAATTTTCTGGCAATTTTTCCATCAAAAAAATCGGTAAGTCCTGATACAACAATAATGGCTATCACCGGCCAATAAGGTGCACCATCCAAAGACATATAAAATGCCCATACATATAATACTGCTAAAACAATTCTGAAATATCCCATAATATTAGGAATTGAAAAATACTCCTGCCAAAAACTTTCTTTCATAATAATCTCCATCTAAAACTCTTTATAAATAAAACTGACGCTGACGCATGTCCAGACATTATAAAGTATCCCCATATCCACATAAAAATAATATATTTAAACACGATTTTTACAACAAAATTTGTGCACTCACTATTTTTCTCTCTGTATATAAAATACTTTATTTAACATACAATATTCAGTATGACCTGTCTGATTTCATTCTTTTCAAAATACCTTATTTTTTAATCCTACATAAAATTTTAATTTGACTTTACTTTGGTCCAAAGACTGGCACAGTATTCTTTTATTTCCTGTTCCTGATATCTGAATTCTTCATTTTTCGGATTAGATGTATCTGGTGCACATCCCGGATTCCCCTCATATTCTTCATCTCTATAATACTCGTACACCGATTTTACTGCACTGTCATATCCTATATACTCTGTATTTTGTATTGCCACATCTTCCTGTAAGAAAAAGTCCATAAATTTATGTGCCAAGTCTATATTTTCACAATGCTTTGTAATTACCATTGCATCTGTCCAAACATTACTTCCCTGCTCAGGGACAAAAAATCCCATGTCATCATTCTCAGAAATGATATACGCACCATCACCTGAATAAACAACAGCCATATCCTTATTTCCGGAAATCATATTATCCATAACATCATCTCCAACATAAACAGGATTCATTGTTTCCTGCTGCTCAATTAACCATTGATACGCTTCCTTTAACTGCTCTTTATCATGTGTATTCATAGAATATCCCAGTGCTTTCAAAGCAATCATAAAAGAATCTCTTTCTGAATCATACATGTATAGTTTCCCTTTGTATTTTTTATCCCGTAAGATTTCCCATCCCTGTTTTAAATCTTCTCTGGCAACCTTATTTTTGTTATATAAAATACCAACCGTTCCCCAATAATACGGAACTGTATATTGGCTTCCCTTATCAAAGTTGCCATTTAATAACTCCGGTATTATTTTGCTTTTGTTTGTAATCTTAGTCCAGTCAACTTTTTGCAGATATTTTTCTTTTATCAATCTCTCTATCATATAATCTGACGGAATCAGAATATCATACTCAGAACCGCTCTGTAATTTCGTATACATCGTCTCATTAGAGTCAAACGTCTCGTATACCACCTGACAGTCATTTTCTTTTTCAAATCTTTCGATAAGTTCCGTATCTATATATTCTCCACTATTATATACACGAAGAACATTCTTCTGATTCATTCCCATGAAATTATTAATACAGAAAATTATCACGACAACCGCGGCTGCCACACATCCTGTGAGTAATACCTTTTTTCTCACACCAGACTTGGCGTTCTCCATGATCACCTGTCCGCTGCGTCTCTTCTTAAGAATTTTTGGAATCAGTTCTACCAAAACCAGTACCACAACAACCACTAAAATTAGTATGGTTGAGAGTGCATTAATCGTTGGGTTCGTTCTTTTTGTCATATTATAAACAACAATTGATATATTCGACACACCATTTCCGGTGACAAAGTAAGATATCACAAAATCATCAATGGACATCGTAAATGCCAGTAACATTCCTGCAAAAATTCCAGGCTTTAACATTGGTAGAATTACTTTTGTCAATGCCTGATCAGGCATTGACAAAAGTAATTCTACC
>CAQBGY010000189.1:3039-4076 GCA_948759685.1 uncultured Eubacterium sp. | reverse complement strand
ATGCCTGATAAGGCGTTGCGCCTAGGTCCATCGCCGCATCTGCCAGATTGTGATCCATAGCTCTGACTTTTGGATAAACACTGACGATAACATACGGAGTACAAAATGCAATGTGTGCAAGCAGCATCGTAATATATCCCCGCTCCATTCTCGCTGATGTAAACAAAATCATCAAACCAATTGCCGTAACAATTTCAGGATTCATAATCGGCATATTATTCACATTTAACAGCCACTCACGCAGTACTTTTTTACTCTTTGAAAGTCCAATTGCCGTAATTGTTCCAAGAATCGTAGATATCAATGTAGCAATCAAAGCAATTGATACAGAAACGTACACTGCTGAAAGAATGTTACTGTCTGTCACCAGTTTTTCATACCATCTCAAAGAAAAACCTGAAAAACTAGTCAGTGACTTTGAAGAATTAAAAGAAAAAAACATCGTAACTAATATCGGCAGATAAAAAAACGCAAACATTAATCCAATATATAACTTCGGTCCAATTGAAAGTTTTCTCTTCATCAGGCACCTCCATTATCATCCGGAGCAATTTTCTTTACTACTCCCATCATTACCAAAATAACAATTGCAAGCAACACGGAAATCGCACTGCCGAAATTCCAGTCACCCACCGAAATAAACTGATTTTCAATCAGGTTTCCTATTAACACAAACTGATGCCCGCCCAGCAATACCGGTATAACAAATGTAGATATGGAGAGTAAAAATACCATTGTAACACCGTTTATTACTCCCGGAAGGGACAGTTTAAATATCACTTTTGTAAATGTTTTCAATCTGCCGGCTCCCAAATCATTTGCAGCCTCTACCAAAGAATAATCCATTTTCGCTAATGATGTGTGAATCGGAATCACCATAAAAGGCAGTAAATCGCACACCAGACCCATTAAAACAGAAAAGTTGGTATACATCATATTTACCGGATTTAGCCCTAATAGTTTTAACAGAGAGTTAATAATTCCATTATCAGACAACAGACTAGATCGGAAGAGCGTCGTGTAGGGAAAGAGTGTAG
>CAQBGY010000189.1:0-3029 GCA_948759685.1 uncultured Eubacterium sp. | reverse complement strand
GAATTATTAACTCTCTGTTAAAACTATTAGGGCTAAATCCATGCATATGTTCGAAGCAGAGTATTAATCCACATAGGAATTGTGACAAATAATATTAAAATCCCCTGTGCTTCATCATTAAACTTCGAGATAAAATATGCCATAGGATATGCCAGTACAAAACAAATAAGCGTTGTCAACAGACCCATCTCCAGTGATTTTACAAAAACACTCACATAGACCGGATCTAATATTTTCTTAAAATTCGCCAATGTAAAATGAATGGTAAGCAGTGAATTGTCTCCTGTTGTTACAGAATACAGAACAATTAAAAACAATGGTAATGCAATCAGCAAAAGAGACCATATCACGTAAGGCTTTACCATACCTTTATAATGATTCATAAGCCCTCCTAATTCTCCATCCTATGCATTACCTGGATATCAAAAGGATCAATCGTTAAACCAACTTCCGTTCCCGTTTTAATATCCTCTGTTGTATGTACCTTATACTTTCTCATATCTGTCTCCACAAGATATTCATAGTGCACACCCATAAAAACTTTTGAGACAATAGTCCCTCTGACCTTTCCGTCTTCCGGAGCTACCACATCCATATCTTCCGGTCTGAGTACGACCTCAATCTCCTCATTCTCTTTAAAGCCTTTGTCGACACATTCCCACTCTACATTATCGAAAATAACCATACAGTCTTTTGGCATAACACCTTCAATAATATTGGACTCCCCAATAAATGTCGCAACGAACCGGTTCTCCGGTTCATTATAAATATCCATTGGTGTTCCAATCTGCTGTATCACACCATCATTCATAACAACAATGGTATCTGACATAGACAGAGCCTCCTCCTGGTCATGCGTAACAAAAATAAAGGTAATGCCAACTTCTTTCTGAATCTTCTTAAGCTCAGCCTGCATTCCCTTTCTAAGTTTTGCATCTAACGCTCCTAATGGTTCATCCAAAAGCAGTACTTTCGGTTCATTTACCAACGCCCTTGCAATCGCCACTCTTTGCTGCTGTCCACCGGAAAGACTTGTAACATCTCTTTTCTCAAAACCTTTTAATCCTACAAGCTCCAGTATCTTCGTCACTTTTTTTTCAATCTCTTTTTTATCCGTTTTCTTGATATTCAAGCCAAACGCTACATTATCATACACATTTAAAAAAGGAAATAGCGCGTACTTTTGAAACACCGTATTCACTTCCCGCTTATACGGTGGTACTTTCGCTATATCCTTTCCATTAAACAGCACCTGCCCATGGCTTGGCTCCTCAAATCCACCAATAATTCTCAATATGGTAGTCTTGCCGCAGCCACTTGGTCCTAACAGTGTGAGAAACTCATTCTCATAAATATTTAAATCTATGCCTTTTAGTACTTGATTATCATCAAAATTCTTTGACAGATTCTTTAACTCAATAATCTTTTTTCCCATATTCTTCTCCGATCATAACAAAGAGTCAGCATAAATATATAAAACATTTATCTTATTGTCAAGTTCAGAGAATAGAATCTATAACGTAAATTTTTCCAACTTTCTGCCAAGAATTAAATACACAATAAATAGTAATAATGATATTACGGTCACCACAAAACCTAATTTGATAAATGGTGAAGTATACTCTATTCTGACAGTATGATTTCCTTTTGCTATTTTTACCCCTAAATATGCCACACTGGAAGAAAAACTATCTGTTTTTTTACCATCTACATACACAGTATATCCTTTACTGTATGGAACAGATATCTGTAGTATTTCGTCTTTGTCCGCCTGAATCGTTCCTGTAATCAGATTATTATTTATTTTTACATTTTCCAATGTGTTTTTCTTTAAATTTTTAATGTTTTCTAAATATTTGGAAATCGGAACTGAAACTGCATAAGCTCCATCAAATGTATATCGTCTTTTCTTTTTAAATCTTAATTTGAACTCTTTTTGGGACTCTTTGGAATATCCAAGATTTAATACACTTCCATCTTTATGAAAATAACTTCCTGCATAATCTCCAATAACCCTCATATGTCCGGTTCCATATTTCCCCTTATATAACGCAGATGTCCTGTCTACATCAGAATCTTTTGAACGTATATTTTTAAATACAATATATGTCTGGCTGTCCGGTTCGCCATCAAACTGATATTTTACGACAGCACCTCTTTTTGATTTCATTTTAAAGTTTTTTATCTTTATATTTTTCTTTTTCCTTACGCTAACCGGAATAATTTTAGCACCTGAAACCGTACTGTTATTTTCAATACCATCTACCTTTTGATCTACTACTGCACTGGTTAATAATGCCTGTTCTCTCTCTACAGGATTTAACTTATCATACTGTTCTCTGGTCATATATGATGAATAAGTAATACCTAATGGTAAATGACATGCGTTTGCATATAAATAGACTTTTTTTCCATCTATTGTTTTTTCTTTGATTTTGTAGAAACCAAAAGGTGCATCCTGCTCATAGTTTACATAATATTTCACACTTGCAAGAGATAATAATCCGGTTCTTCTCTCCAGACTCTTCATTACATAAGTTTTGTAATAATCAGAAATACACGTAGAAACAAACAAATCCGTCATCCCTGAAGGAACAACACTCCAGTAAAAACATGTCTGTTGAAATCCAAAAAACATAGATTTATTTTTTATATCCCTCTCTCTTTCTATACGATAAAAAGAATTATCACCCACTGACTTCATCATCTGTGCCGAACGTGGACCCATGTCTCCTTTGAGATATCCTCTCTGAACATAATCCCAGCACCGGAAATTTTGTCCTTTATCGAATATAGAATGACAGTTAAAAGCTATATTTACCAATGCTGTTAAAGACAAAAGATATAAAATATATTTTCCATACTTCTTTTGTCTGTATACAAGATAGGAAACAGTTACCCCAACGCACACAAAACCCAACATCGCTGCAACATAAAACATTTGTGCATTGTACTGCCTTTCTGCATCATATATAAGATAACCACATATTGCAGCCAATAGTATAACTGCTATACACATATTCACTCTT
>CAQBGY010000188.1 GCA_948759685.1 uncultured Eubacterium sp. | reverse complement strand
AGGTATGGCATACACAAAAATCCATGCTATCACGGCAACCGTCAATAAAGCAGTAGACTACATCTGCAACCCTGCAAAAACTGACGAGGGCATACTGATTTCTTCTTACGGGTGCAGCCCTGAAACAGCCGCCTATGATTTCAAGTTTGCCCTGTCAAAAACCAGCCAGTCTGATAAAAACAAAGCCTATCATTTGATACAGTCTTTTCTTCCCGGCGAGGTTTCTTATAAAGAAGCCCACCGTATCGGCGTGGAGCTTGCGGACAAACTTTTAGAGGGAAAATACTCTTACGTTGTCACTACGCACATTGACAGAGGGCACGTCCACAACCATGTGATTTTCTGCGCCGCCGATAACGTCAACCATGAGAAGTATCATGACTGCAAAAAGACCTATTACAACATCCGCAATTTAAGTGATACCCTCTGCCTGGAACATGGGCTGTCCGTCATCATTCCGGGTGAAAAACCGTTGTCTGCAAAGGGCGCATCCAAAGGCAGAACCTACAAGGAATGGCAGGCTGCCAGAAGCGGTTCATCATGGAAGGAGCAGTTAAAATCCGACATTGACGAAGCCATAAAAACCGCCGCATCCTACGAGGACTGCATCGAGCTGATCCGGGCGAAAGGCTACGAAGTCAAAGGCGAATCCTTCGGGGAAAATTCCCACAAATTTATCTCGTTCCGCCCTCTGGACAGGGAGCGTTTTGTCCGTGGCAGCGCAAAGTCTTTAGGCGCTGAATACACCAAAGAACAAATAAAGGAGCGCATCGGGGAAAAGGCTCTTGCAAAGGATAAAAAGCGTGTGCCGTTCCCTGTCCGAAAGAAGCCCATTGTCAGAGATTATTCAAAGAAAAACCTCATTGACACCACCGAGGATAAGTTTGCCGAAAGCCCCGGTCTGAAGCATTGGGCTGACATCCAAAACCTTAAAACCGCCGCCGCAAGCTACAGCCAGGCAGGCTCTATCACAGAGCTTGAAAAACAGATTGCCGCCAAGTCTGCGCTTGCAAAAACCGCACGGGAGAACCTTGTGGAAACAGAACATCAGCTAAAGGATTTAGGGCAGATTCTAAAATATGCCGAGCAGTATAAAACCAACCGTGTCTACCATATCCGCTACCAGAAATCAAAGGATAAGGACAGATACCTGCGCCAGCATGAAACGGAGCTTCTGCTCCATGACGGCGCTGAAAATATGCTGAAACGCTTCGGCATTAACACTAAAAACCTTGATGTTGAAAAGCTCCGCAGCGATTACAATGCGCTCTATTCCAAAAAACAGGCTTTACAAAAAACTTATAAATCTGCCGAGAAAGAAATTTCTGACCTCAACCGAAAACTTGGCAACCTTAACCAATACCTTGACCGAACCCCAATGCAACAGGAAACAATCGACAAAAAACTTGATAAAAACCGACCAGCACTCTAAATTCGACATTAAAAAAGAGGGTGTGCCGCAACGAAGTTTTCACTTCACTACGATACACCCTCTTTTTTATGGTGCTTCCAAAAATCCAACTGTTTCGTCATTTTTGCCCTGTGTAGATTACTATATCGTTCTTTCATGTATTGTACTCCACATCTATACTGTACTTCACCGCTTTTAAGCGATTCTTCCATTTCAAAAACTCCTGTTCTCTGACTTGAAAATATAAAGGCATCTATTGGTATCATATCTTCCAATAGATGCCTCTTTTTAAAATTAATTTAATTACATAAAGTATTTTTTGATTTTGCCACTCTGACAAATAAAGGCTTATTTTAAAAGCATATACTTCAAATATTTACTCAACTGTACAAAAACTTAATATTCATAATTCACAGTTACACTTAATGTTACCGTTGAAACAGGATAAATATTTCCATGTGTTGTATAACCTTCATTTATAATATAAGCAGTCCATGTTCCTTCCGGATTTTCTCCGTTAAAAGCACTTATATTAGATACCGTTGTGCTTGAAAGCGGTCCAGACACTATATACCTCGTTTTTTCCGGACTGATCAGATATACTGTATATGGATCTGTACCAGATGATACAGTGTAATGTATTCGGACGCCTGTAATTTCGGCGTCTTTAGGTACGCTGCCCGATGAAAAAGTTGACTCATTAGATTTTCCTCCATTGTAAGCATTCAGCTTAGTTGTGCTCTTGCTAAAAAAACTTGATGCTGCAAATACCTGAATTGAAAACATCATACATGCCATGATACATGCCGTAAAAGCTATAAATGTTCTTTTTGTTATTGCTTTCAATTGTTTCGCCCTCCTAATAATATAAGATTTAAAGTATATGCTTATTAGACCCACAGAATTTTTTATTTAAACATAGTAATCAACCATTTTGTTCGCAAAAGTATTTCCTTTCTGCACAAGCGCACTCTCTATAGATTCTCTTGTAATGCCGTCCAATACACCGGATGGTATGGATTTGCCGTATGTCCATCCGGCATCAACTGCCTTAACCGCTGATACAAACGCCTGCACATATGCCGAACGGTACTGCCTCAATGTATAACCTGCGGACAGTCTGTCGTCTGACTTCATCTGCCTATACATATCCGTGAAAATTTCTGTATCTCCATTTCCGTCCCCCATTCCATTACGATGCAAAAAACTATCTCTTACAGCTTCAAACATTTTATCCTTGCTGCTTTCAGGAATATCAATAATCTTTTTATAGTTGTCGCCTGTTTCATCTGTTACAATAAGACCGGTCAATCCATCTGAATCGACAAATTCTCCTCTTGAATTGTAATTTTTCATTAGATTTTTAATTGCCTGCACATTTGTAAACATATTGCCAGTGCATCCACTCTTTGTCATCCGCTGAATAACCGCTTTATACTGCTTACTGTTCGTATCAATCCCCGCCGCTTTCAATTGTGACTGTATGGAACTGCTGTTTAACTGTGAAAACTGAAACACACCCGGCAAGGTTGATCCCGTTCCCCATGAAGTTCTTTTTCCTCCGAACATACTTTGAACAAGGAAACTATAATTTGTAATATTAGACATATTTATTCCTCCTTAACATACAAATTCATTTTCTACACTACACAATACTTTATAAACATTCTAAAGTTGTAATATATTTTAGCACTTCTTCTTACTCTGCCATTTCATCTCCCCTCTGCTCTGTCATTTCCATCATCGTCCTCAATTCGTCACTTGTGTCTGTCAGTTCATCATACCGCCCGGCACTTGTAACCCTGCCTTCCTTCAGTACCACAATCTGATCCATCTCGCTAAGTATTTCTCTCTTATGTGTTATCACAATCACAGTCTTATCCTTCAACATCGTATGCAGCAAACCGTTAATTTGCTGTTCCGAATATACATCTGCATTAGACGTAGCCTCATCAAAAATTACAATTGGTTTATCCTGTACCAGTGTCCTTGCCATAGCAATCTTCTGTTTCTGTCCACCGGAAAGCATTGATCCATTCTGTCCTACTATATAATCCAAAGACACTTCTGAAATGAACTCTCCCAATCCGCTTTCTTCACAGGCTGCCATTAGTGAACTATCATCCGTCTGTTTATACAAGCAGATATTGTTTCTGATTGTATCGTTAAAAAGATAAATCTGCTGGCTAACGATGGAAACCATGTCCCTGTATACTTGTAATGGTATATCCGCAATATCCATGCCGTTCAGAAGTATTCTCCCTGCATCTGGCTCATACAGCCTTGTAAGCAAGTTTATGATAGTCGTCTTGCCAGAGCCATTTCTGCCTATGACAGCAGTTTTACTCCCCTTATGAAATATAACATTTAAGCCATCCAAAACAGGCTTTCCATCCTCATAAGCAAATGAAACATTTTTTAACTCTATATCCCCAAACCGTGGGGATGCTGTTATTCCCTGACTACTACCTTCTTCCTCCAGTTCCATAAACTCATAATATCTTTTGGTTGATGGAATGATTCCTGACAGCAGATAACCAATATTCAAAATAGCAGAGATTGGTCCGGTCACATATGCGCTGTATGTAATAAATGCAAAAATGCTGCCGACTGAAAGCTGCATATTAAAGACTAAATTAGAGCCAACTATATATATCAGTGTTGTCAATAAATGCACTAATACCGCATCTGCCACAGTATTCCATTGACTAAGCATATTCATTTTCTTCTGCCTGTGAATCACTGCCCTCTGCTTTTCATTAAACTCACTATGCTTGTTATCCAAAATGCCAAAGAGCTTTACTTCCCTTATGCCACCTACTGTATCTCCAAACCAGCCAGAATATTTTTCACTGTCAAGGATAAATTCATCAATGACTTTCTTGCGGTACTTTGCAAAATACTTCATGACAACAGCCTTAACGGGGATAAACAACAATACAAGAACTGTCATGCGGCAGTCCAGTATAAAAAGACCGATAACCCCTCCAACCATGCTGAATGCCTGTGTCACAACGAAAAACACACTTTCATCTGCTACTGATACCATATTTGAAATATCTACACTAAGATTGTTAAATATTTCCGCAACATTCCTGCCATTAAAATAGCCTATTTTCATCTTCATCAGGTGTTCATATGCCTGATTCCATAATGAATATTGCACTTTAGCGGCAATTTCCACACGCACTTTTTCTTTTATAATATTCAAAGCCGATATGACTATATATATTCCAAAAGAACACACTACCAAATGTATTAAAATACTTTTATTGCCGCCAATAAATCCATCATCCATAATTTTTTTACTAATAAGCGGAATACACAAATTTAAACCTGTGGATATTAAAAGACAGCCAAATATTATAAAAATTTTTCTTCTATGCTCATATAACAAATATTTTAATTTATGAATTATATCTTTTTCTGCCATTAAGTCATTACTCCCTTGTGAGCAGTTCAATAATATACTGCTCCAGTATATTTCTATTATCTATAAACACCCTGCTTTCTTCTTCACTATAAACAGAAATTTTTTCATCATCTGCACATATATATACATCAGGCTCTGTGAAAATTTCCGCTTGAATATCTTCCTTTGAGTAACTACCCAAATCGCAAATTAAAACATCATATTGTCCATAAAATATCTCACTGCAAATATATTTTTTTATGTCACACCCTTTTTTCTCCCCTATCGGAATATATCTAAGCCCGATGAGTTCCCCGGCAATTTTGTCAGTTACACCGTATGCATTATAATCCTGTTCAATCATTTTACAACACAGTTCCCTAACTTTATTTAGTGAATCACTGCCCTTAACAAAAATCACTGGTATTTCAATATCTTCATTATCAAAATATGGGTTCAGGTCTATTTGTCTCTCCCTGTTATAACGTGACCAAATATAACAGCTATCGCTTGTCATTGCCAACTTGTCATTACCCAAGTATATTATATTTTTCCCAATGTTAAGATAATGCCCAATACTATCCATTTCCACAAGAATAACCGTATCAGCACCGTCTAAATCATCTGTGATACAAAAACTACAAATTGCAGAAGGCAATTTTACATGATCAAGATACGCAGTTCTAACCCAATCAATGCAAAAACAGTTTATATCCATTTGTTCACATGAAAAAAAACGCCTAATATAAAACGGATTGATACCCTTAAAATAAATATCTGCAATTTTAGAAGTTACATAAGGCGTTGCAATGCTGTTACTTGCCCTCGTCTGATGCATTTTACCATCAACAAGGACTGTATCGCACCCATATGTTTCAACAATGCCGAAGCCAAGCCCTGTATTGTAAGTTGCTTTATATTCCCGCCTTTTTAATGCATCGGATTTTCTTACTGCAATCACGTTCGTAAATCCTGCAGGATATGTTACATATCCTGCATTGGATAAAGCCGCCACAATAATCAAACCAGAATATACACATTCGTTAATAAGTTTTTGCAGCAATTTCCTGTCTTTGAAATATATGCTTCCCAAACTCAGGTTGATAATATCAACATCATTATTCTTACACCATTCTAATGCCAGAAGCAAACTGCCTGCTTCACCCTTACCATGCGAATCCAAAATAGTGATACTGCTCAACTCATATGATTTTTTTATATTTTTTTTAATTACATTGGCACAAGCTGATCCATGCGATAAATTATCACTTTTCGATACAGACGGTCTAATCTCACTACCAATAACTTCCATATCTTTATATAAATGAACTTGTCCGCAAAACACCCCATTATCTATTACGCATATATGAATTTTATCATTTACCATTAAAACCACCATATTCTTATATGTATTACAAGCACTGCACACTTTCCGATTTCATATTTCGTCACCAATGACGCAAACACGAATCTTCCTAATTGACATTCTTTTCTTCGGTTTTGATTACAATATATTCCAGAAGGTAATTATATTTATCAAAGTTTCCCTCTAACACAAGCGGATTGAAATCAATATGAAATTCATCCTCCAATTCCATATAAAGTTTCAACAAATCTCTCGCCTGCATTCTTATACAGTCGCTTAACAAGCTCTTTGAACGCTGGTCATCAGAAAGTTTATTCACTGCAAAAGCCATTTTTTCAATAAAAACATTATCTAATCTTTCCTTAATATTTTCTCTGTTATCTTTCATACG
>CAQBGY010000187.1 GCA_948759685.1 uncultured Eubacterium sp. | reverse complement strand
AGGTGCATTTTCCGTCTTCTCTCCACGCAATATTCCTTTTGTTATCGTATTGCCGTCCCTACTCAGTTCACTGTTCTTATGCAGGCAATCGATTACCTGTAATGATGGTATCTGATAAGATGCCGTCCTCCGATTTTTTTCATCAAACAAAACCATATATTTGAATTTTATAGCTGGACGATAGATTCTAATTAAATTTGCAAATTCCTTGGTCACCATAAAGATTGGGCTGTTCACGATATCCATAAACTCTACTTCCTGCTCCAGTTCCACTTTTAGATGATTTCTTTGATCCAATTCCTCATAAATCAGTTCCTGTTGCTGTATATGCGGACTTATCAACAGCTCCCGATTCAAAATATGAGGCTGTATATGGCGTTTATCCGCATAAATACTGAAATATCTCATACATCTTTTTCCTTTCCACACGATAGAGAACATCTGCTTCTCCCATATATTCCCCAAACAGAATCATGAGTTGCTCCTGTTTCTCTCTGCCTGTTTCTTCGGCACAGCTTCCCACTATCTCAGCCATCATCTCACTGATAAACGCTTTTGCCATACCATGATAATAAGGTGCATATGCATATCGGATTTCATCTACTTCATAGCTTCTTATCCTTGGAATCTGGGAAGCCATTCCTCTCTGAATGGCCTCAATATCTCTTTCAAACAGGCGGTATATATCTCCAGCATCCCAATACATCTCCGCCATGGGCGTTTCCAGATATAGTTCCGGTCCTGAAATTTCAATACGTATAAGGTACTTCCTAAGAAAAATGCTGCTATTTAGGCAGGAAAAGAGAAGATAGCGTATCTGCTCCAGACCTTCCTTTCCAACATTTCGAACAATCTGCCTGATTCCCTGCTCGATAGCCGAAAGAACCCCTTCCGCCAATTCCTTGCTTCTTTCTTCACAAAATAGTCCTGTTTCTACACTGCTTTGCTGCCATATCTCAGGAATAAGACTCTCCGTCACCTCTAAAATCTTTTCTCTACGGTCACTCATTGTATCCTAAATTGTCCTCCGGTAAATGTGATGTCTTCCTGCATATGAAGTCCTGCTCCGCTCTGTCTGATATCAACGCTCTCTGTTCCAGCCACAACAAGGGAATCTTCCTGACTGGATATTGTCATAGTTCCCCCTGCCACAATATTGATATCCTTATCACTTAAAATTTGTATACCGTCGCCATCCACGATTTTAACTGACATCCCTTTATTGTTGGTTAATTCCAGACTATTCGGTGTAAAGAGCAGTTCTTTCCCATATCTGGTCTTAAAAGATTTATGATCTGGTATCTTGCGTCCATTATCCGTATCCATATGTACTGCACTGATTACATATCCGTTCTCTTCCTTCACATCAGGTATTTGTAAGCGTACCCTATCTCCTATCTCTGGCATACAATACCATCCGGCGCCATCAGGCGAGGAATAACCTGTTGAATATGGAAACCATCTGGTAATATTCTGACCGCCGTTTTCATCATCCAACAGAGTGATCTGCACCTTATCCTGTTCTATCGCCTTAATCTCTGCCGCGAAGGCGCACCCCTGCTGGCTCTCATTAAAAGTTTGCAGCACTTTAAGCCCGTTTGATGGACGCAGCCAGTAGGTATGTATCATTTCCCCCTGCCTAAATTCACTATGGATACAGTATATATGCCCACTCTGACCCTTCGTTGCAAGGAAATCCCGCAGGTCAAATATTTCTCTGGTAGACAATCGATATTCCATATAATCCGTCTCTTTTAGAGAACCTGTCCCATTCGCTCCATTCTGCATAAATACATCGATATATTTTCCAATCTGACAATCCAACACCTCATTTATCTCATAAGTTGCATACTGTGAATTACCAACATAATAGTACACGCCTTCCCTTGTCACTTCTGGTGTCACCGCCAGACCAAAGCGACTGGCAACCCTCTTGATAAATTCCCAATCCGTCTCCCTATACTGCAGCAGAAAATCCACCGTTGTACCCACACTTTGTTCAGCCATAACCCCTGACTCTCCATATGTTACATTGATCATTTCCATTACATTGAGGCAAGTGATGGATTTATCCTGGAAAGAGCGAAAATGAGTTCTGCCATCCATAAGATAGGTGCCACTTCTTAACCGTAATTCCAATGTATATATATGTTGAAGGCTCTCTAAAGAAAAACCCGCAATAACTCCTGTTATCAGTGCCTTTTTTTCTCCCTGTTCATCCTCCGCAATGATTGAGACCCATATTTTTTGTGTCAACAGCTTTTTGTATTCCTCTATATCTTTATCCCGGATAGTTCCTCTGATTCGCGCTTTAGCATGCTCTCCTATCTTCTGGTCTATTTCCAGTTCCGTAATCGTTATGTAATCGAAATAAGAGACCCGAACCCTATTTGCTTTCATCTGACATCCTCCCTCTCGCCTAGTTTGATCAATTCCAATGATTGCAACACCAGCGGTTTCCACATTTCATAAAAACGCATCCCACAATTAAAAGTACCCGCTAATAATTTACTGTCTGATTGCACCAAAAACTGCATATTATAAGTTTCTTCATTCAGTGTAAAATTCTTATACTCAAACCATCTGACTTCCATATCTCCCGGCATAACAGTTCCTTCTTCGTAAAATATCGTTTCCGGCACATATCGCTTAACTGTCTCCTTCATCCGCAAAATCAGATTACTTAATTTATCCTTTTTACCCTCCAACATATGAAATCCGAAATTCTCATCATATCTGGGCCCGGACAAAATGACTGGCGGTCGGTAATTATTAATATATCTGGCTTTGGCCGCCTCATCTGGCATCTGTGCGAAATTTTCCGGTAGCAGCATACTGAATATCTCATCAAACAAAGGCACATATCTAAAACGCACCTTTTGCCTATGAATCGGTATTTCATCCATTAGCAGATCATACTCTGCCGTCATATTCTGATATATTTCCTGTAATTGGATTATTCTCACATCAACGAAGTCTTTCTGTTTCATACCATTCCTATATTTTTCTTTTCCCTTTTTGTGCCTTCAGGGATCTCATGATCTCCATCAGCTGTTCTTTCTCCTGCTCATCTTCCATCCTGCATCCCATCGTTCCAAACATCATGTGTCCATTTACTGGGAAAATATACATCACATTATATAACGCTCCCTCGGCGGTTATCGTTTTAAATGCAAACCAACCACAAAAACCCTCCGTACAAGGCATTGTCTGTTCTTCTTCCAACAGGCAGGACGGATATAGCCTGGTCACTATCTTAGAAACAGAATGTATCGCACTTTCCACCTGACTATCCAAGATTCCCTGATCTTCAAACAAGGAGAAGGTGCAAAAACTGCCCGTCTGTGCTCTTTCTAATATAATCTCTTGTTTCACTTCATAAGGATATAATGCGTCTATCCTATCTTGGCTCATCTCCTGATAGGATTCAGGCATATCCACATACAACTGCTCATCAAAAAGCAACATTTGCTTACTATTTTCCTTTCCTACGCTCTGCCATCAACCCTTTCATCGCCCGTCTACAGCCTTGAAAAGATACTGCTGGAAAAGAATACCGCACTCCTTCTTTGCCACACACATACTGCGATACTTGAGTCGCCACCTTGCTCTTTTTCTCACTAATCGCCAACTTATTCATCTTATCAATGATCGGGCTTTTCCCTATCGCTCCATTCATGACTGTATCTGACATTTCGTTCTCCTTTCATAGTTCCTAAAGCAGGTCGAAAACCAATTGTTGCCTGAGATATCTCATTCCGCTTCACGACTTGCGACACGGAAGAGACATTGTTTTCGTTATACCTGTATCCAACATTCCTGTCTCTTCTCATAACTCCTAAGATAGGACGAAAACCGATTGCTATCCGTGATATCTCATCCTGCTCTACCACTTGCGGAATAGCAGAGACAATATTCACGATGTGGTTTTCCAGATGATAGTTGCTCTTCTCCTTCTCCCGTTCCATAAGTTCCTGCATCTCAAACCTTAATTTTTCTCTCTTTTCTTTTTCTGCCGCTGCCTGCTCCGGTGATACACTCTGACTTCCACTGTCTCCGCTTCCACCTTTCGGGACACTTTTCATTGGTAATTTCTCCAGATTATGAAATTTCGTTTGTTTTCCCGTTGCATCCAGGTTGTAACAAAAATTCACTACTGCAGGATCTCCCAGCTCTCTTTTGATCGCCGTGATCTCTCCAGAAGCGTTCATGTTCACTTTGGTTCCTTGCAAAACCACTGTTCCCGCAGCCTGAATCAAAATATTTCCATCACTTACAATACTCTCTCCCGTACTGTCCATCAGGGAAATCTTTGAGTTATCCGCTTTACCAGTCAGTTCCATCATAGATGTCTGTAATGTCATTTTTTTATCATGAGTCGTGGAAAACCAGCGATTCTGAGGGGTTTGTGTTTCCTCACATACACTTCCATTACGGCGTACACAATCAATTCCCGTGGCATCCCTTTCATCCACTCCTGCAACAAACAGCCGTATATCATTCTCTTCTTCTGGCATACAATAGACCAGATTCCCATGCTCTGGCATCCATGGATACAAATGAGCGCTCTCCATATCCTGTTCTTCATCAATATCCAGATGTATCTTAATCATTTCTTTTTCCCGCTTCAGCACCTTTCCCGTCAAAGATAATCCTTTCAGATATGGATTATATGATTTGTCTGTGGTATGATAATCCTTCTCCGCCAGTTTTGAGATACAGTGTAGCATACCATCCCGTAAAACAATATCTACTGCAAATGGCCAAAAAATCCTGCCTCTATACCATACTCCCTTCCCCACATGGAAAATCTGTCCTGTCAGGATTTCATAATACATTGCCTTTTTGATATCAAAATCCGTTATTCTGGCACGTTCCTCATCCATACACCATTTTTCATATATTACTTCTACTCCTTCTTGAGTATCCTGCTCTTGGAGTCCAACACAGATTCCCTGTCCCAAGTAGTCATTTGCCGCATAGATAGGAATCCCCAAGTGAGTTGACAGCCGTTTAATGAAATCCCAGTCAGTTTCCCTATACTGAATGAAAGGAGCTTCTGTCATTTTATCCTGCGCCGAGCATAAAAGTGAAAACGACTGTTCTTCACTAATTTTTTGAATGAGTTCTGTTATAGAAGTCTCTCCCTGAAATGACCTGTTTTTCTTCTCAAGATCCATAAGCCATGACAGCGAATACGCTCTGATTAATAAATCCTCATAATCAAATTTCTGATCCTTAATAATTTGTCCTATCACTCCCCAAAAGAGCAATATCTTTTTACCATCTTTACATGCTATAATCTTTATAGGCTGTCCCGCAGACTCCAATTCCGCAATATTGACACTTCCAGGCTTAATACCCACAACAACCTCAACAACAGTATGAATGCCCATTCGTTCTTTGATTGAAAGGCTTTTCAACTCACCTGTGGAAATATTACAGTGTACTTCTATCTCCCCAATTTTTATAAAATCACCTATACACTCATCCATATGTCTACTCTCCCTTATCACCAGCTACAATAAAATCATCTGTCCCCTGACACTCTCCTGCTGTTTCCACCCCGTCCCGCCGCTTTTACGGTTTCTCAGGATATGCAGCAGTTTTCTATAGCATTCTCCGTTAGAGAACTGCTCACCCGTCTCTTCTCCCGCTCCTGCCAGATAGGCCTTGATGCACATAGGCGACGCCTGCCCGTCCGCCCCCAGCACCGCCATCGCGAAGCCGACGTCATACACATCCGTGGTTCCCGTCTCCAAAAGCTCTTTCGCATAAGTTCTTAAAAGCTGCGGCCACAATCCCGCTCCTCCCGGTCCGGCATAAGGGACATGAATGCGGTTTACCGTGTCGTACTCCGTCTGATAGTCCTCGAAATTCTCATATACCGTCCGCAGTCTTGCCCCTTCCTGCAAACGGAACCGTCCAAGCTCCATCTCCCCGTTCTCCGCCGGGGCATTGCTTAACAGGATCTCCCCCATGCCGCCCTGCTTCCCCCGCTCGTAATCCATGGTGGCAAAGCGCACCTTCAGGTACGTCAGCTGATCCGTAGCGCTGCACGCCAGCGGGCAGGATGCCTCCATCCGGTAGATATCTCCGCGGTAATGAAGCAGTCCCGCTCCCAGATGCAGCACACCCGGTTCCCAGCTTAACGCACACCCCTCCAGAATGCCGTCGCCGTATCCCGAAAAGTACATGCGGCTCAGGCTTAAGGGATAATCCCTGAGCTCGTCCAGCATGCTTTTCTTTAGCAGGTTTTTATGTTCAAAGATCGGATATTCGTACCGAAACACGTGTTTTCCTCCCGTCAGCAGATGGCGATCTCTCCCACCTGCATCGTCTCTTCCATCCCGATGATCCCGAAATGGTACTCATAATATAATTCCGGCTGATAGCGGATATTCAGGAAATGCGATATGACAAACTGCACCTTCTGTTCCAGCGCCTCGCTCTGTCCCGCTCCCACATAAATCAGAATCTCATAGGGATTGTCATTGCTGCCATACACGATGCAGCGCGGTATCAGGGCTGTCATCACACGGCGGAACAGTTCAATGCTGTCCCCCTCCCGGTACAGGGTAA
>CAQBGY010000186.1 GCA_948759685.1 uncultured Eubacterium sp. | reverse complement strand
TCTTCATAAAAGATTGACAATAAATTAATCATCATACTTTTCATATGAATCAGATATGCCATACGCTGCATAAATTGTACTCTGTAGTTCAAATTTTCAATATTAATCCGGACTAAATTAATCTCCTCTCCTTTAATATTTTTTCGAACATACTGTATAATTTTCTGCTCCTGCAGTGAATCCATAATCTTTACAATTCTGCTGTAAGCCATGCTCAATTTGTCAGCCATTGCATTCGTAGTAAAATATAGCATTGCCTCCCTGTCTGCTTTTAACAAAGCATACAGCAAAAAAGTACATTCTCTTTTATCCAATACCTTTAAATTTCTCTGTACATAGTTCATGCACTCTAACTTATATGCTTTGTCCACCGTACAAAATTTACCGGCAAATTCCATATATTCTTCGTCCTGCTCTATGACTTCCTTTAATTCTCCATCCTTTTTCTGTGAAATATTTTCCTGATTATTTAAGCAATAATAATTACTATACTGTCTTCCATATCCTTTACGATATACCTTACCAATATATCCAAAACGCTCCAATCTGTTTGTAGATAACTGTACTGCTCTATCACTGTAACCTGTTTCTTCTGCCAGTGTTTGAACTGCCGGATAGCAATACCCTTTTGTGCCCATATGGCTGATTAATGCAAACAAAACTGAAATGTCTGACGCTTTTATTCTCTTATCAGATAAAATAATTTCCACAATATTAAATGTATTCTGTATATTCATCTTTTCTCCACCTTATATTATTTCTAATATAAAAACGCTAACCAGAATAAACTGATTAACGTCTCTTTTACCTATTGAACAAAAATTGTTTCCCCTGTATCCGGCTCTGTGTTGACCGGACTCTGCATTTCCCAATCTGATATATCATGGGGTGCTGTTGTCATATTTTCTGCATCACTCTCCTTCATATCATTTCCACTCATAGTAATTCTTTCTAATTGTGTAACTGTTTCTGTATGGTGTGTTTCTTCCTCCCTTAGAATATTCTTGTTTTGCTTTAAATAGATAAATGCAATTAATATCGCTAAAAAAATCATAAACACCAATACTAACCTTATTTTGTTTTCTTTCTTATTTTTCATAGTATTTCCTTCCTTTATTTTGAAATAATCCAAAACGGTCCACCTGCTCCGGCATTTGGTCTAGACTCACTAATAATCAAATCTAAACTCCATGTCTTTTGTGTATTTGTTCTGGAACCACAATCTGCCACAGTTATCTTCCCACCTTTTATACCGATAAGAACAAAAAAGTGTCCACAGTTTGTAAAATGCCCTGGTCCAACAATAACAACTACCAGTTTTCCTGATTGAAGTGCCTTGATGATTTTATTCCGGTCTCGACCAACTGCCTCACATTTTAGCTTGTATTGTTTTGCAAGAGCCGGTACAATTGCATGACTGCTTCCACCACTGATTTCATATCCATTTTCTGCCGCCCATGTTGCTGTGATTCTAGGTGTGATTTTTTTCCCGGTAAATGTGCTGATGCATATTGCCATCGATGTAGGTCCACATCCACCTGCTCCAATTGTTGTAGAGCCGTATCTGAGACTTTTCCATGCAGCATCGCCTTGGTTATAATAGACTACTTTTATCCCACTATTCCCATCTAAAATTGAAATTTCTGCTGACTGGTCTCCTGTCGCTATTGAATAATACCTCATGACTTTTTCAGCATGGTTTGGTGTTCCTTTTGCACCAACAGGCATTTTCGTATCGCTGTACTCCTGACTTAATTCTAAAGTGTATTTGCCTCCATGCTGATTAATCCATGTAATCCATCCATTCATTCCATAATTGTATCCCTGAATGGCTACTTTTATATGGTCGATATCATATGGGCTTTCAACGTTTGCTTTTTTCAGTGCATCTCTTAACTCCTGAATTCCTGCATTAATAGAACATTCCCCATGACCTTTTGGTATTCCACATGATCCCCGGACATGACCACCTTCCTTATTCTTTGTTTTTATGCAGTACATTCCATATGCTCCTTCTGCAGCCTGCATCGGATCCGGTTCATTCCCTGAAGATTCCGCCTGAATTAATGCCAAAGCCAAATCTTCATATCCGCTGATTCCATATTTTTCACAATATGACGTAACCAGTGGCCGCCATGCCTCCACTTCCTCTGAAACAGAAGAAACTGCAGTTCCAGGCGTTGTCTGCGCCGAATCTGCAGTTCCTATCAAAAGAGCTGTATACATAGAAAATATTAATAAAATTATTGCAACCGGTATAATTGCTATGTACATTAATTTCTTTCGTGTATCCTCATTTTTTAACAGCCGCAACACTAGTGCAACCTTACTCATTATCGTCCTCCCCTTTGTCCTATGTATTTCCACTTGTACGCCGGAATGTCAAACCTTACGTGCATTCTTTTCGAACCACATAGCATCAATGCATGTCCACGCTTTTTAGATGCCAGCAGTTCCTCTTCTTTTTCCGTCAAACCGTATAGTGCCTTTGTTTCTTTAAGATTTTCCCCATCTGTGCCAAACAGGAACTTATAACTCGGTGTATCAAGCAAGGACTGACCATACATTTTAATTTTAGGATCAAGAAAATCTACAATAAAGTGTGAAATAATCATTAATCCTCCCTCATATTTCCTGTCACGCTTAGATACATTTCTTAGGAATACCATAGACTGTGGTACGTCCGGGTCAATCATTAAGTATGCCTCATCACATACAAGCATTACTTTTTCTGTTCTGTTTCGGCTCATAATTCCCCATGCCCATGTTTCAAGCAGGAAGTATTGCGCTCTTTTCACATTTTCACTGGTTGATTGCAATTGGGACGTATCTATTACTGTAACCTGATTATCACTTTCCAAAGTTGTCGGACCATTCCACAAAAATGAATCCGCTCCAACAGCTGCATCTTCTATAAAGTCCGCCAGATCCTCATATATTTCTCTGTCCCTCTCTTTTTTCGGATTTTCAGACTTTTCCTTTAACAATTTATAAAGGTCTGAAATAATAGGAAAATCTTCAGCCTTCAGCATCGATGCATCTGTTTCCCAGTCTATTCCGAATTTATTATACAATTCAATTAAAACCTTCTTCAATTTGGCTTTATGCCTTGTATTCATATCTTTTATATAAAGAGAAAAGAAAACCTCTAAATGCTTTAAATATAAATCCAAATCCCCTAGTCCGTTTCCATCATCTCTATCATAATAATTTTCTATGGAATCTTCCGGAGTACCTGTATCCTCGTTTTTGGGAATCGGAATAATATGTAATGGATTTATCCTGGCATTTGGTGAGCCACCTGCATTCAACCATTTTCCATTTGTTGCTCTGCAGAAATCTTTCACTTCACTTTCCGGGTCTATAAATATCAATTTTGTCCCGGATGCAAACTCATCTACTAATATAGATTTTGCTGCAGCTGATTTCCCGGTACCCGGAACCCCCAGAAAAATAAAGTTGGAATTTGTTCTATCATTTTTTCTTTTCCAAAAATCAAGAATTACTAGTCCACCATCATTATCTTTCGCTACATAAAATCCTTTATCATCCTGTATTCCTGAAGCAGAAAATGGAAATCCGCCAATAAATGTTCTCAATGGCATCACCCTGTTGTTTATTTCCAAAATATCATTATTCTGTGGATAAAATGGTGCCAGTTGCTGTAGTGCATTTTTCTGCATAAAAGTCATTGGACGGATTCTGCAGTTTGAAAGTGCTGCAATGCCTCTTGTCTTCTTTTCCATTTTTACCAGCTCAGTTTTATTTCTTGCAATTGGAACAATCATTGTAGTCAATTCTCCTATTGCTTCATTATTGCCATCAATCTGTTCCATAAGTTTTTTTCCTGATGTTATCCCCTTTTCTGCTCTTTGCTTTGTCAATTCATCCTTTGCTTCGTCTTTTTCTCTTTTCAAGGTGGATATATTACTATTGATGTTTGTTATAATGTCTCCGGAGTTTGGTGTAAATGTAAATCCTACCATTATGGCCGGAGCATTTGTAAATCTTTTCAGCCATCCATAATCAGGCTCTTCCGGATATTTAAATATCCCATACGCCTTTCCTTCATTTTCCCCTAATACAAAATCATTAGGATTAAATTTTATGCCAACCGGAGAAATTACATTCAACAGACTGCTGTTTTGTTCTATAACTCTTTTTCTCGCCATATTTTACCTTCCTTCCATTAATATCGGAATTGCCTTATGGTAATCTGTACTTTCCACTAAAATTGTATTCGGGTTATTAACCAGATTACAAAGCATAATGATTTCATCATCGTTTAAAATCATTGTTTTTATTCCTACATTCTCAAAATGCTCTGCAAAAGAATACATCCATTTTGCCAGTTCTTTTTCTGCATCCTCTTCTAATCTTTTATATAGATAAAAATAAAAATAGTTTTCAGATACCTCATTTCCAAAAGCAAACTCTGTCATTGTATTTGATGCTTCCTGTAATAATGTCCGTCTGATATCGTTAGATGTCTCCCCTTTTAATTGTGAATAATAATCCAGATATGGCTGTACATCTACCGGTCTTCCTACTGAGATAAAATGAAATGGCTCCTTTTCTAAAGATAATTCTCCGGTTAACTGCTCTGTCAGTATTTTTCTTTCATTTTTACTCATCAAATCTGTGGATACCGGCGGAATTCTTAAATATTTAAATATATATCCATTTCTTGAATACAGAATGCTATTTTTAATATCTGAAACATTCGTAAATTCCTGCGCCGATATCTGCTCTTTATTTTGACTTCCTAACACGTTTTTTCTTCTCCCTTCTCCTTAATGCTTCCCTCTTTTTCTGCTCCAGCAGATTATAATATGCTTTTGCTAAATCACATGTAGAATCTAATAACAATGGTCCTTTATCCACATATTCCTCTCCATCTATTACAAATTTTTCAAATCCCAAGTCCCACATTTCCTGTTTTGTAATTATAACCTTAATACTCATGATTCCTTTCTAGGTATGATTTTTACCAGTACCATTATTCCCTGTATTATTTTGCATATTATCTCCCATACGTTTCTACTTTACCTTTTTTGTTCTTTTAACCCATTTTGAAAATTTATTTCCAATAAAGCTTCTTACATAAATAACATATTTGCTATGTTTTTTTATGTTTGTTATCTTCAGTTTTTTCTTATACCACTTACATTTAATTACTGTTTTTTTCCCTCTCTTTACCTTAATCTGAAAGCCTTTCGCCTTATACTTTGAAGGTTTTCCTTTAAAACTGATATAAATTTTCTTATTTTTTACTTTAATACTTTTAAATTTTGGTTTTAAAGGTTTTTTATTACTATATGGCTCTACAACATCTGAAATTGTTGGAGATGCAATATATTTAAAAGTTACAACTTTCCCTGATTTCGATGTAACTGTAATAGTCGAAGTGCCTGCTTTTCTCTTAACAATCTGGAACGAATAACCGCTTCTTGAAGTCGGTTCCACAGTACACACATTTGTATCTGATGAGACAAAACTACGTACTGCTTCCATGCCCTCCTCTTCGACACGTACAAAAACGACATCACCAACTTTATCTGAATAAATCAGATCACCATGCTCGATGTACGTATTGTTACTTGTCTTGATTATATTTTTTATCTCTTTATCGTCCTTTACATTTACTTTTATGTTAATTGCTGTTGGATTTACTCCTTTATTATTTGCTGCAACTAAATCTGTAAATTCACACTTCAACGTCACCGTCCCTGTTCCTTTCGTTATAAGAGTCGGTGATGTTGCTGTATTATTTTTCACTTCTAGCAATGCCGGATTAGAAGATGTCCATTTGATGCTACATTTGTTGTTACTGTCCAGATTGGTAACAAATGCTTTTACATAATCATTTACAGAAGTACCTTTTACTAATGTAATCTCATTTGCTGATACTGAATATTTTGGTTTTTTTATCACTTTAACATTCATAGTACAACCATAAGAACTGTTATCCGAGCTGACTACTTTAACTGTTGAATTTCCTGATTGTAGTCCATTCAATACAAAAGTCGATGCTCCCCATCCTGTACTTGACAAATTTGTTATTGAAGCAACAGAAGTATTACTATTTGTAACATTGATAAACTGTATCGCATTGTTATGTACCTTATCCCAACTTATATATTCGGATTTAAACGGAAGAACATTTGTTACTATGTTCTCCTTGCTTCCCTCATAAATATAGTTATTGATATTTCCTGTATTGTTCTTAGCATTACTAATTATATTCATTCCATTTACATTTACATGGTTGTAAATCACTGCCTGAAATGGATATTTGTGAATCACCGTCGGATTTTTAATATTATTTCGCCACTCAAACAATCCACTAATTCTCGTGCATCCCACGGACGTTCCTTTTATTTTTACTGTCGGTATCAGTTTATTACTGTCTTCAATTTCATAAACAGATATTCCTGCTCCTTTACTTAATGGTGTTATCATTATGGTATTGCCCAGACCACTCTGCCCACCGGTTCTATAAAACCACGCATTTTTTTCTATTGTATTTATAAATCCTTTTTCATTATTGTTATAATAATTGACCATATCTGATGATTTAATATTCACTT
>CAQBGY010000185.1 GCA_948759685.1 uncultured Eubacterium sp. | reverse complement strand
ACTCGAACTCTTCCCGAAGTTTTTATCAGCAACTCGCAAATGCTGATATTTCCTACATTTCGGGCACGTCTATTTCGCCAAATATTACTCTTTTCGCATCGTTTTTAAAGTTTTTAGTAGCAAATTAGTTGCAGTATCTGCACCGATAATTTCCCATCGGCTTGATATAATCTACTTTTTTATTACTCACAACGAATAAATCCATGTGACTGTCAGGCTATCTACTATACCTGCTGCCACTGTCAAAACGAAAGGAGCACCGCTATGAGCAACAAACATAAAAATCAAACCATTAGTTTCAGAATCACTGATGCCGAACGGAAACAAATCGAAGCACGCATTCTTGCCAGTGGAATGATGAAAAAAGATTATTTTGTCCGTTCCTGCATTTACAACCGTATCTGCGTTGTTGGCAAGAAAGAAACTATATATCCTCTAGTACAGACTGTCAACGCACTGTACCTACAATTACTTAAAATGCAAAAAGAATTTACCGCAAACGATGTTACTCTTGATGCGCTTCCTTCTTTGGAATCCATTAAGGAATTACAGACTGAATACACCAATATGCTGACTGCTATTATTGACTTGCTGGATGGCGCAAAGTATCTGTGGGAAGGAGACCATCATGAATAACAATCTTACTTTTCAGTTTGGTATGTACGAACCTGCAACCGATTCCATCATTGTCAACACTGGTGAAAATTCCATTCTTGTTATCCGTTGTAAAGAATGTAATTCCTCTGTTATCTTCGATGAACCCAGTGATGTAGTCTACCTGTACCATTTAGCAGAAGAAACACCGCTTTTATACGCGAAGCTTGCATTAAAAGCAAACGGATTGCAGGACTATGTAGATGCTATGAGCAAATTTAATTGATTGTTTTTCCGCTTAAATTATTCCTCATCTTGGGGAATAATTTAAGCAGTCTTTTTGCTTCACATTACTCATTTTCAATAATCTCCCAGTATCCGCTAAAACCACGCCCAATATAATTCACATTATCCATTTCCTTTATATGACGTTTAATTGTTTTAGAACTTACGCCTAATGTAATTGCTATTTTCTCTGTACTAATTTTACTATCCTTACGAATCAAGTCCACAATCTGAGTATCCAGTTTATTTTGGGGGACATTTTGAGGGACATCTTGAGGGACATCTTGAGGGACATCATAGTTCAGGTTTGGCATCACTACAGTAAATTGATATCTGTCTGAACGAAATGACGGTCTTTTACTCTCATTATAATTAATTTGAAATTCATATCCACTGATAATCTTTCCAAATCCGCTTCCTTTTCGCTCCATATATCCGAGCCTATTGAATACATCCGCAAGTACCGGATTTCTCCTGGTTGAAGGTACTGTAAGTGGGTCTCTGTCCTGAATCATGGAACCATCTGGCATTCCTCCCGGAGAATAGATTTCCATTCTGTCATCATATATGTCAATATGGACTTCACTTCCATTGACAAGATAGTCGCGATGTGCCAAAGCATTCACCAGTGCCTCGTGATAACTTCGCTCTACATACTCCGGCATCTCCTCTCTTGAATTTGCAGTCTTACGCCATTTCATTTTACAATTACGTTTTATAAATGCTTCTCCATTTTCAATCAGAAAAATAACGCTGCCTGAATACTCTGCATCATCTAACGCATCAACTGAACCACCACTTTTGTTTAATCCATTCCACCTTGTGCAAAATAACCTTGAACAAAGAATTGGACTTTCATCGGCAAATAATGCCCCTGCATTTGTTAATTCTCCCTGTTCATTTACCAGTCCAAATGAAATCAAATCTTTGTCGTCAAAGCTATTCCCAGTCCACTTTTTATACCTTTCCTTGAGCTTTGAGAAAGCAAAATCCTCCATCTTATAAGTAGAATTCTGTGAATCATAAGATGTATTCTTTCCTCTGAGAACAAGACGCTTTAATTCAGTCGCAGTTGCCTTTACACTTTCATTTCCAACACGGACAAAAGCTTCCAGCACACCATCTCCTGAATAATAGTATGGTGTCTCATCTCCTTTATATACTTCAAGTATGACCAAAACCTTTTCATCATCGGTTTTATGAAATCTGAGCTTAAATTCCGGAATTGGATCCAATCTTGATTTAACTGCTTCACTTATTTTTTCTGCATCTCCTTCAGGATCGTCAAGCCCAACAATCTGCCCCGCATCAGAAATACCAAAAATCAAAGCCCCACCAAATGTATTCGCAAACGCACTTACGCTTTTACACCAGCTTTTGGGTTTCTTTTCTTCCAGTGCAAGCTTTTTGTCATATTCAGTTGCTTCACCTATTAAATCTTTTATATTCATAACAAACATCCTCTTTTATCTCCATCCCAGCAAATCATATTCTTAGGTCCACCATTCGCCTGTGCAGCGGAATTAACCTCACTTTTACTCATGCCTTTTTCTATTATATCAATAAGCTGATACTTAATACCTCATTCCTAAAAAACGTTCTGCTTTCTTTGTATTATATCATTATAAAGTAGTAAGCAACCCCGCTCGTACACATGACTTTAAATCAAAGGTTTTCTTATTGCCATCATCAAACAGAATCGTAATCCTATCCCCAAAACATTCTTCTACCGTTCCAGGCCCATAAATCTTATGTTTTACCCTTGCTCCGATATCAGATATTTCCTGCTTCTTGTTACTTATTACATGCGCAGAAGAATCTGCATCTTTTCTTCTTGGCATATTCCCCAACGGGCCATAAGCATTTACATCTTCCTCAAAGTCACGACTTTCATCATCCGGCAACCCGTATTCATCAATCAACCTTAGAAGTATCTGCATTTCTGCTAAATGCGTTTGTGTAAACGCTACCGATATATCTGTATTTATACCAATTTCAAACTCTTCATCTGCATTCTCTGTATCCATAGAAATAATCGCCTCTTGTATCTTCGTTTTGTAATCATCTTTATGATTATCTCTTATAGACTTGTATTTACTCGCACAATTTTTACATAAACACAAATGCATCTGCGGAAGTTCCAGTCCAAAATTTGCTATCTCAACTGCTTCTACAAACTGTGCCGGCTCCTTACATATCTGACAAATATGAGCATTGCTCTCATTCGTGTACATACCAATAGCATAAGAACGCATCATCCTTGCAGATTTGCTCACACGAATCTGTCTAAAAACAGGCATATACTTGACTGGATCAGCACAAAAAAACTGTTCTCTCACATGCTGCATCAAGCTCTCCTTGTTACGCACCTTATGTATTGGAAATTCTGAGGATATCCAGTCATCCGGTTGGAATACTGTTTCCTCATCCTCTTCATGAGCCGCCTCTGTCGCTTCTCCAACTTGCAATCCCAACTCTCTTGCCAACTGTTTCAACAAGAGTTTCTTATCCCTCTTATCCAATGCATCCACTAATTCAAATGCATCTGCTTTATTATCCGCACTTGTTTCAATAAAACCAAGCATCTCATATTTTTCTTTGCTTGGATGCAAATCTCCATATACGCTTGTATCCAAATCATATTTAGATATTTTGTCCGGTCGCGCCATTTTTCCATCTTTGCAATAAATCCAGTCATAACAGGATGTGATGGTTTGCAAACACCATGCTTTCCCTGCTTTTTCATACGGACTATTCTTTCTATATCTTACTTTTCCGCTTAATTTATCCGTAGTTGCCAACAAAAGTTTGAATATTTCAGCTGACTTCATCCGGGCTAACTCCTCATCCGGGTGACGTTCAATATATTCAAAATTATCATCTATACCATTAATCTCCATTTGCGGACAATACTCTCCCATAGCAACCCAATATCCATCTCCTACGCCTTCTTGTCTGCGATTCCCATCTTCTACCGGAGATGTAATCAGACCAAATAACCGTAACTTCTTGGTTGAAATGCCATGCTGTACATAAAAATCTTTATCCAATGCAAAATAATCAAATCCACTATATTCGTAATCCGTGTACTCTTCGTTATCATCCTCACCACGCACCATTTCTTTCTTATATGGAATTGATGCATAGTAAATTTCTAAATCTATTCCTTCATCCGAAATATCCGTATGAACTTTTCCGGGTTTTACAAATGTTGCGATGTCGGAATCTTTCTTAATTTTGATAATATAGGCATCTTCAAGAAGTTCTTTCATTTCTCTAATATTATGCGTTTCCTCCATGTGCCTTATAATCTGCTGAATATCCTCAATATATTCCATTTCAAAATGGTCATCATCAAAACCAATTTTGCTGCCAATATTGATATATTTCTTTATAATCTTCTCTTTGATATATTGGAAATTATCAAATTCGGTAATCCCAAAACCATCTTCCAATAATCTTTCAAATTCAGATGCCATTTTAGTATTAACGATTGCAGACGTTCCCACGCTTTTGTACTTACTTGACACACCTAAATAAATATTAGGCGTATCACTTTTCATTGCAGGCACAAGCATATCTTCTGTATTTAGAATCAACGGCGCTCTTTTTAAAACCTCCCATGCCCTGACAATACAATTTTTAATCATTCTTTCGTAAGGACCACTTCTTGTATAAGAAAGACTACTACTATATAATGATTCTCTATTATCCGATAAAAAGGCGTAAAATGCCTTTAAGCTCTCCAACTCCCCGATACTGACCTTCTGTTCTCCTAAATTCAACAAAGCATCTGCCCATTTATCTAATGTAAATGTATTGACATCCAATTCATTGATTAACCAGTTGAAATATTCCGTAAAATTAGTTTCTTTCTCATTATTGAATGCAACAAAACCATTTACTTTTGCAAAAGACTGTGAGAACAAACTATTATCAAAGAAATCGACAATACCAAAAGGGACCGCCATTACAACATCTTCTACCGCTCTATATACACCTTCTCTATCCGGTAAATACTCGCCCTGCTTAAAGCATTCAGATACTTTCTCTTTTAATCGAGGAACTGTATGATTGCTTTCTTCATCCTTGAATGCAGCTATTAACACACGGCGAACAAAGACTTGTGTAATCATTTTACGATTTTTCAAATCCTCCAGGGATTCCACAATAAGATTGCCCAATTCATCAAATAAAACATCATTAAATGCAGAGGGTGTCATTAACTTCTCTCTTGATACAGCCGTTTCAAATGATCCATGTATCAGAAATGGTAAATCTGTGTTATCTCTGGTCGGAAAATACACCCATATATCCGTATGCGCCATTTCGTTGATATTATTTGCTCTATTGTTTACCTTATATGCAACACTGACCTCTGCATTACTCATTTCAGGATGGTCAAATACTTTCTTATACTTCAAATATCTACTGATATCTTCCTTACCTGCATAAGCGCTTCCCTCAATTCTACAAGTAATTAAACTTTCATCATTCTCAGCTTCGGAAAGCATTATCTTTGCATATTTCCCAGTCTTTTTATCAACCCAATACAAAAGCTTAATATGTGTAAGGAACAACAGTATTTCTCCTGTCATTCCTTCCAGCTTCGTCAGAACCTCATTCCCCTGAACGCGAATAAGGCTGCCATCATTCTTTTTCTTAGCAAATAGAATAACAAATTTTGTAAGATGTTCAGCTGATATAAACGGCGTAAATCTCTCTCCATCAGCTGTTTCATAAAACAATTTCTGTTTCTCCGTTTGATAATCCTATGCTTCCGGCATTTCTACTGGAAGTAAGTAATTTTCTATACGAAAAGCCTCATCATCTGAATATACTTCTGGTTGACATGTGTACTTGAATACAGATTTAAATCCCATACCAAATTTGCCAATAGTTGAAGCATCATTTTTATCCTTTGTTCCCATAAGCATGGAGGAAACACCTTTTACATCCCCTTCATCAAATGGCTTTCCATCGTGATAAAAAATCAGTTTATCCTCATGATACTCAATTACAACTATGGCAGCTCTAGCGTCCTCTGCATTCTGTAATAACTCATACACAAAATGATTGCTATCAGAATAATGCCCTGCCAGGAGCGCTTCATATTTTTGAGGCTCCCTTGTCAGCGCCTTCCATTCATCTTTATTTACTTCATATATTTTCCGATAGTCAATCTTCCCCATCGTCAATCCACCGCCTTTACTCTACATGTAAAATACCCTTTACTAATAAATATGTCTTAATCTCTGCTCTTGAAACTGTTTCGTCCATTCCTCTCTTATGCCTTTCAAAATCAACAAGCAGTTTCTCCAACTGCGACGTTCTCATCCGGATAATCTTCTCATCCTCTGCTTTGGCAATCATATCACGAAATATAGCCTCTCTCTGATTTGCAGAATGAGCAAGCTGCTCTAATCTATAATCACATTCAGCCTTTACATCCTGCACATATTTCGCCTTTACTTCTTTCCACTTCTCGTAATGAAGTCCATCCATTAGATGCCATTTTGCATTATAATCTCCATTTGCTTCATGATAATCCGCTGCATACTGCATAATGGTTAATATGTGCTTCTGAACTTCTGCATTGTCACTAATAGCAACCAATTTAATATCCGGACGCAATCCTACATAGTTCCATGCATAAATCAGGAATGTCTAATTCCCATGTGAGATTGCATTATCAGCGACATCAGAAGAAATTGCACCTGGGGAT
>CAQBGY010000184.1 GCA_948759685.1 uncultured Eubacterium sp. | reverse complement strand
CCCCCGCAGTTAGCAACAACCCCGACGCAGTGGCAAGCTATATCGGGGAGACGAGCTATTACGGTTATGACAGGAGCGGGAACCTGTTGAGCGACGGAAATGCAACGTATATTTATGATGGTTTCGGGCGTACCGCAGAGGTGAAGATGGCAGACGGAAGTACGCAGATAAACCGCTACGATGCCGAGGGACTCCGTGCGGAGATGGAGGAGAACGGTCAGCTCGTTCAATTCCTGTATAATGAGGAAAAGGAAGTCATTGCGGAAGAAACTGATGGTGAGGTAATACGTTACATACGTAGACTTGGAATCATCAGTTCCGACAGCGAGAGTGCAAGAACTTACTACCACTACATATCGGACAATCAGGGAAGTATACGCCTCATCCTTACAGATACGGCAAATGACAGAAGAATACGTAATTACTACTGTTATGATGCATTTGGTGAAAGTGTCATAAGCCATGAGGATGTCCATAACCGCTTCCGGTTCAATGGGGAGCAGTATGACCCGGTGACCAGCCAGTATTACCTAACGGCGAGGTTTTATAATCCAGTAATTGGAAGATTCACGCAGGAAGATACCTATTATGGGGATGGGCTCAATCTGTATGAGTACTGTAGAAATAATCCGGTATTATATAGAGACCCGAGTGGGCATGATGCAGTGAATCAGGGGAATCTGTATGGGAATGAAAGTGGTAATCTAAAAAGTCAAATACAAAAGTTAAAATTAATGACACCTCAACAATTGTTGGCTAATGGTTGGCAAGATGTAACGGATCCAAGAATGGCTATAAATACATTATCCAAAGAACTGTATAATCCGAAAACTGGTATGCGAATACGATTTGATAAAGGTGTAGCTGGGGCTTCCGGATTTGAAGCAGTAGATCATTATCATATTTATAATAAAAATTACACTAATAAAAAGGTTGATTTTTACTTTGATATAAATGGGAACACTGTAGGAAAGGGATCCAAGGCTTCACATATTGTAATTGGAGGAGGAAATTAATGCGGATAAAAGATTTGATTAATGAGTTTGATTTTCATGATAGTAATGTCATCGAATTGATTCACGAAAAAAATAATATAAAAATGAAAATTGATTTGTGTATGTGGAAACAAAAGGGATATAAAGAGAGTGATAATGAACTTAAAGAGATTTTTTTAGAGTTCAATTCGGTTGAAAATTATATATGGGATGGTGAAAAAAAGGAGACAGATATTGATTATGATACAATTTTAGAGATGTCATATAATAATGGGGTTATCAAATTTATATTATTTGATGATGCCATATCTGTTCTTTCTTTTAAATGTAGTATGGTGAAGATATTTTAAAGTAAGTCGGTAAAGACGGAATGAAAAGTTTTTTAAAAGCTATGTTTTAATGGGTTTAATGTGGATGGAACGCAGGAACAGTATGCCTATAACCAGAAATATAACCTCCGCGATGGACTGCAATGGCGGCACCACGACAGGCAGTGGAATGCAGTATAGGTACACCTATTATGACAATGGGTGGCTGGGGAAAAACAGGCAAGCGGCAGGATGCTGCTCGCCTACACTTACGACCTTTCCGGTAACATCACGCAAGGCGAGATCTGACCAAGAAGGTATGACGTGAATAACCAGCTTGTGGAAGTGTCATATCCCAGCGCGGGGGGACTGCTTTCGGAGAAATTCGGTTACGACAAGGCAGGAAACCGCCTGACACGCGAAAGGCGTACTGTGGACAGCATTATTATGGAGACATACTGTCATGATAATTGCAACCGTATCAAGGAACTGAACAGGAAGGCGTATGAACTGGATGGGGTGACGCCGAAACTGAAAAAGTCCCCCGCAGTTAGCAACAACCCAGACGCTGTGGCAAGTTATATCGGGGAGACGAGTTATTACAGCTATGACAGGAGCGGAAACCTGTTGAGCGACGGCAGTGCAACGTATACCTATGATGGTTTCGAGCGTACCGCAGAGGTGAAGATGGCAAATGGGAACAGCCAGATAAAACGCTACGATGCCGAGGGATTCCGTGCCGAGATGGAGGAGAACGGTCAGCTCGTTAAATTCCTGTTTAATGAGGAAAAGGAAGTCATTGTGGAAGAAACAAGTAACGATGTAATACGTTACGTTCGCGGACTTGGAATCATCAGTTCTGACAGCGAAAGCGCTAGGACATACTACCACTATGTATCAGACAATCAGGGAAGCGTGCGGCTTATTCTTACGGATACGGTGAATGACAGAAAGATACGCAATTACTACTGCTATGATGCATTTGGCGAAAGTGTCATAAGCCATGAGGACATCCATAACCGCTTTCGATTCAATGGGGAACAGTATGACCCAGTGACAAGCCAGTATTACCTAAGGGTGAGGTTCTATAATCCGGTAATTGGAAGATTCACGCAGGAAGATACCTATTATGGAGATGGGCTGAATCTTTATGAGTACTGTAGGAATAACCCGATACTGTATAAAGACCCAAGTGGGCATGATGTATGTCCGGCACAATTGAATTTGTATTATCATGTAACGACTCCTGAAAATGCTTTAAAGATTATTGAATCAGGTCAGTTAAAAAATGGAAATTGGGAGTCATATGTTTTTGCGTGGACTAAACAACCTACAAAGAAACAAGCAAGTATAGCCGGGATTGGTTCAAATGCAAAAACAGTTATTAAATTTGAGACAAATGCATCATTTGTGCCTGATACAGGTAATAGAGGAAAGTCAATATCAAAAATAGTGGTGCAAACAGCAGATGGACAAAGATTACCGATTTCAATTTATAATGTTGAAATAGTTGGATTTAGAAAGGCATGGTGGCAGTTTTGGAAGAGATAAAGTTAATTACAAAACAGAGAGTAGAAAGGATTAAGAACCCATTTAACGAATTGCAAGATGATTATACTATGGAGAAATTGTTTTGTTTTAAAAGAGGAATGATATATGGAATTATAGGAGAACAGGGGGAAGGAGGAGAACTAATTTCTTCGTTACTTTCTGGTAGGATCCCAATAGTAAATGAAGAAATTTATTGTGATGGTAAACTGGCAGACAATGTTGTTTTGAAGCAGCTGGGGTGGTATGTTGGTAAATCGGAATATTGTGGGAGGATAGTGAAAAAACAAATAAGTGTAGAAAAGGCATTGCTACATGCGATAAAGAAATACAAACGTTATCAGAATTTGAATGAGGTAGTTGAAGAATTCCATCTTTCACCAGATAAGCTTCATAATAAAATTACAAAATATAGTGGAGAAAAATGGAGAGCTTCGCTGGCAATCGGATATGCAAGCAGGAAGGAAATATATTGTTTTTCATGGATGAATACGGCATGTTTTAACAGTATATTGCTTAGTTCTGGAGTTTTTCGCTTCTTTAAAAAACTGAAAGAAGAGGGAGCAATTATCTTATTACCAACGTCTCGCCGAGAAAATGTTATTGGTTTAGCAGATGAAGCGATTGAAATAAATAATCCTCAATATAAAAGCATAATTTCTGAGAATGAATATTTTATTAAAAATTTTTAAGCATAGATATTCCTGTTTAATGAGGAAAAGGAAGTCATTGCGGAAAAAACTGATGATGGGGTAATAAGGTATATCCGCGGACTTGGGATTATCAGTTCTGATAGCGAAAGCGCAAGAACCTACTACCACTAGGTATCAGACAATCAGGGAAGCGTGCGGCTTATTCTTACGGATACGGCAAATGACAGAAAGATACGCAATTACTACTGTTATGATGCATTTGGCGAAAGTGTCATAAGCCATGAGGACATCCATAACCGCTTTCGATTCAATGGGGAACAGTATGACCCAGTGACAAGCCAGTATTACCTAAGGGCGAGGTTCTATAATCCGGTAATTGGAAGATTCACGCAGGAAGATACCTATTATGGGGATGGGCTGAACCTGTATGAGTACTGTAGGAATAATCCGGTGCTATATAGAGACCCAAGTGGACATGATGCGGTGAATCAAGAGAATCTGTATGGAAGTGATAGCGGTACAAGAACAGTAAAAGATGGAGCGACACGTGCAGCAGCCCATAATTACCACCAAGGGAAAGATTATATACAATAATACAGAAACTGGAATTAGTGTTGTATATGATAAAATGGGCAATTATTTTAGAATTGAAGATACAACAAGACCACGCGGAAGAAATTATTTGGATACGAAAGGAAATGACATGAATAATGAAACTGGCAGAAATAGATCTGATTATCAAAAGGTTACACATTTTAATAATACTGATAAGGGGTGATTATTTGGAAAGAGAAAGGCTTATAAGAGTTCCAAAAGATGAAAAGGCTATGAGAGATTATGACTATGGAATTCAAAAAAAAGAACAAATGGAGGAAATGATATTAACTGAAGAACAGTATGAAAAATTGGATAAAATAGGAATCTTTGACAGAATTAATGAAAAGTGTGATATTTTCATTGATGAGTATGAAGAGGAAGTTCTTGTATTAGAAAAGATACCATTGGCATTGGAAGTAGTAAATCAGTTTATAAATAGTAATGAAAGTGAAGAATTGATTCAGCTAAATAAAATGTTGAATTTAGCTATTTCATATAAAACTTTAGTTGGTTTTGATTTCTAAAAATACTGAGGGCAAAAGGGAATTTTTGATTGACTAAAATAGCATTTTCACAATAATTAATTGAAGAATTGACCTTTTGTCCTTGGCATCACTTTAAACTCGTAAAACTGACTGCTTCTACAAATATAGCAAGGCAATGATGTAAAACAGAAAAATTTAAAAGAATTACTCTTACGTCGAGGGACTCCACGCCGAGATGGAGGAGAATGGTCAGCTCGTTAAATTCCTGTTTAGTGAGGAAAAGGAAGTCATTGCGGAAGAAACCGATGGTGAGGTAATACGATACATCCGTGGACTTGGAATCATCAGTTCCGACAGCGAGAGTGCAAGAACCTACTACCACTACGTATCGGATAATCAGGGAAGTGTGCGGCTTATCCTTACAGATACGGCAAATGACAGAAGAATACCAATTACTACTGCTATGATGCATTTGGTGAAAGTGTCATAAGCCATGAAGATATTCATAACCGCTTCCGGTTCAATGGAGAACAGTATGATCCGGTGACCAGCTAGTATTATCTGAGGGCGAGGTTCTGTAATCCGGTCATTGGACGATTTACGCAGGAAGATATCTACTATGGGGATGGACTGAACCTTTATGAGTACTGTAGAAATAATCCGATACTGTATAGAGACCCAAGTGGGCATGATGTTGAGAATCAGAAGAATCTGTATAAAAATGTAGTATGTCGTGCAATTAATCAAAAGGATTATGATAGACTCATGCAAGGTTTGGGATTGGAAGCAAAAAATCCTAATGGAAATTGGACATTGGAGGAGCATTTGGTAAATGGTTCAAGTAAAACATCATGGAGTAATGACCCATTTATTTCTACAACGTCAGATTTAAATGTTGCAAAGGGATTTAATCAATCTGGAAGTAGGCTGGGGATTGTTGTAATTGATTTAGATAAGATTACAACGAGTACATACAAAGGATATGAAATATTTCCACGTGTAAATGGCGTTAAGGGGTTACCATATCACTATTCTATTTGGCAACAGGAAATAACAGTGTATCAAAATATACCATTAGAAGCAATTGTGGATTATTATAAGTGAAAGGGGAGCAATAATAATGGATGAATATTATGGACAAATTAATGGACTTATATTGGATTTATTAATTCCTGTGCGTACAGAAAAAAAACTGAACAAAGAAGTTTTCTTAAAATTATGTGACATTTTAGAGAAAATTGAAGATGAGGTCAGAGGAAAAGAAAGTATTCAGAGAAATATAGCAGGATTAATTTTCTTTATATATCGTTCATTATCAGATGAAGTGGTAACAAATGACTATAAGAATGAATTATTTAGAGCAGTTGGTAAACTTGAAGATATTTTGGATAAAATATTTTGGGATTCGCCATTTAAGGAGTAAAGGTGTATGTCTATTTATTTTTATAAAACTAATGATAAATTTGGTTGTTTTTCTAATTTTGCCCATTATGGATTTACATTGGGCGGTAAGTGGTGGATGACAAGTGAACATTATTTTCAAGCGCAAAAATTTCATGACACAAAATATGAGGAGGTAATTCGTATGCTTGATAATCCTATGAAAGCAGCTGAAATGGGGAGAAATCGTAAGTTACCACTGAGAAAGGACTGGGAAGAAGTAAAAGATGTTATTATGAAAACAGCCGTGTTAGAAAAATTTAAACAAAATGAGGATATACGTGACGTGCTTTTGGCTACAGATAGGGAAAGTATCGTTGAAAGGACAACAGGCGATTATTATTGGGGATGTGGAACTGACGGCACAGGAAAGAATATGTTAGGGATTATTTTAATGCAAGTAAGAGAAGAATTGCAATATAAAGATTGACGGTGGGCACAGAAAGAAACAGAGTGTAAATAAGCAGATGGAAGAGTATGTGTCACCACTAACGGCGGATGTGCTTGGTCATGGGAGTACGACGCCATGGGCAGGCTCATAACCGCGACAGGCGGCGGGATGCAGTACAGGTACACCTA
>CAQBGY010000183.1 GCA_948759685.1 uncultured Eubacterium sp. | reverse complement strand
ATTTCGCAGTGTGATACTTTCCGCATTTTGCGCGCCACTCTTTGGCTTTATATCTGTTGCAAAGGTAATCTTATTTTTTGATTTCTATATCATGTTACCTTAAAAAGAGTGAATGTATTACTTTTTTTGATTAGTTGTTCTCTGGGAGTGCTAAAGAGTATGTAGGTATGAATGGTTGAATAGTTTCTTTTGTGTTTAAAAATATTGATTTGTGTGTTTGTTGCTGCAATTTGTAGAATTATTACAAAATTTCTATTTATAATTTCCTTATTTTGAGTTTTGTGATTATATTTGCAGTCAGAATCAGATAAAGAATTAACGATTATGATAGCAGAGTTCAGTATTGAGAATTTTTTTTCCATTAAATCGGCTCAAAAAATTAGCTTTGAGCCTTCATCAGATACTTTTATGTCTGATGAGTATTCGTATGAAGTGAAGGATGGTGTTCGGTTGCTGAAAGTGGGAATTATTTATGGTGCCAATGCTTCAGGGAAAACCAACATATTGAATGCTATTGATTTTTTCAGAATGCTTGTCTTGAGAATGCCTAAAGATCGTAATGTAAAAACCGGAGTTATTCCTTTTATGTTGGACGATATTTCAAGGAATGAGAAGACAAAAATGTCAATGGTGTTCTACATAAATCAATCAAAATATATACTTAATTTCGAATTGGATGAGAAACACATCTATTCTGAAACATTGGTTGTTTATGAGTCTATTCGTCCTGCAAAATTGTATAGTCGTAGTTATGATGCAGATACAGACTCGACAACCATAGAATTTGGAGCAAATCTAAAAATGGCAAAAAAGAGTCAAGATATTATTGGGGGTAACACTATCAATAATTGCAGTGTGCTTGCTGCATTTGGCAAAAGCAACGTGGAACGCACTAAGCTGAATGACGTATATGATTACTTTGCCAAACAGGTAAAAGATGTATTGGCTCCCGGTATGCTACTTTCGGGATATGTCAAATCACGATTGGATAAAGACGAAACAGGGGATTTGAAGAAATTCATTTTAAACTTCCTGAAAGCGTCAGATTTCAACATAGAAGATGTGGTATTACACGAAGAGGAAGAATTGATTACTCCTGAATTGGAACAATTAATTCAGAATGCCCCTATTGATAAAGAAGCAAAGTCAGAAATGCTAAGAAAGGGTAAAATTACGAATACAGAACTGACTTTCAAGCATAAGGCAGGCGATAAAGTATATGATTTATCGGAAGAATACGAATCCAATGGTACCATGAGATTCTTGGGAATGGCTGTGATACTGAATTTTCTGTTAAAGACCAATCGGTTTGTGTCTATCGATGAAGTGGAAACAAGTATTCACTATGAGCTATTAGCTTATTTTATAAAAGTATTTTTAGCGAACAGCAACGGAACATCCCAAATGCTCCTGACTACGCACGACATCAATCTTCTTAACGAGGATTTCATTCGCCGTGATACGATATGGTTCACCGACAAAGACGAACTCGGCGAAACTAAAATTGTGCGTCTTTCTTCTCTTGGACTGCACAAGAATCTTTCCCCGTATAATGCCTACAAGCAGGGTAAATTGGTAAAATTGCCATTCTTGGGCAGCCAGTATATCAACCTAAACGACTAATGATATGAGGCGGACAGTAACAAAAAGTATTGCCATCATAGGAGAGGGAGAAACGGAATGGTTCTATTTCGACTCTCTGAGGATTGCGTGTCGTTATCCTTTCAAGGTCGCCCCAGATTTTCCGCAGCACAGCGACATCAATCATATTTTGAAACTGGTAGAGTCCTATTTGAACAAGCAATATGATTATATCATATGCCTATTTGATATGGACAGACTGTATCAATATCCTTCCGAAATGCAACTGTATCAGCGAGCAAAGAAAGAGTATAGCAAGAAGAAATATGCCGGAAAGGTGATGTTTGTAGAAACGAATCCATGTACGGAATTTTGGTTCTTGATTCATTTTTTGCCTAATGTGGTTTGTCGGCGATACGAGAGTTACGAACAACTGCTTCCAGAATTGCAGAAATATATGCCGGGGTATGAAAAAACAAAACGATATTTCATACGTACTGACCTCTATAAATACTTGACAGAAAATGGTGATTTAGAAAGGGCGATGTCAAATTCAGAAAAGTTGTGCCGACTCTGTAAGGAATCGCCGGAGGATTTGAAGGCATACTCGGAGATTCATAAGGTTATAGAGTTGTTAATTAATATATAAACTATACATTTAAAGCAAACATGAGTTTTGATAAAAACAAACATTTAAGAGAAGTGTTAGACACACACAAGATGTGCCACGTTCAGAATTTTGTGAATAAAGTTAAGAACCGTAGAGAGGAGATTAAGGCCAAAATGCACGACCATTATGGTTGCGACAAGTATTCTTCGTTTGGTTCTGGCAGTTTTGCTAAGCATACTGCCACTAATGTGAAATTCGACCTTGATTTAGTGGAACCGTTCAAGCGTAATGCTTTCGGAACATTACAGGAGATGTTTGATAGCGTACACGATTTCCTTGCAGAGGAATATAAGAATACTGGTGTGACTATTCGCAGGCAAAAGGTTTCAATCGGTGTAAGTTTCCCTATTGAAGAGGGAGATGAAAAGCCGGTTGAACTTGATGTGGTGCCTGGTAGAGAACTAAGTGATGATAACTATCTTGATTCGCATGATTTGAACCTATGTTTTAATGAAGACCATTGGGGATTCAAAAAGGGATCAAGCCAGAAAACGAATATCCAGAAGCAGATTTCGCATATCGAAGGAAAGTCGAGTGAACGTCAAATTATTCGTCTGCTTAAAATATGGAAAAAGCAAAAAGATAAGAAATATAAGTCTTTCGTTATTGAACTGGCCGTAATTAGAGCCTTAGATGGTTATAATGGTGATATGGGTCTTTGGCCAAGATTAAAATACACGATGGAGTATCTACGTGACCACATCGCGGAAAGTAGTTTCCACCTTTTTGACCCAGGTAACACGAACAACGATGTCGTGGGGACTATGCAGGACTACGATAGACAATCGTTTAAATCTGATATGGAAAGCATGCTCAACAACATAGACAGTAATCCTGATTTATATTTGCCCTACTACTTCAAGGTAAACGAAAAATATTGCGGATATAAAGAGAAAGATACAGGTGCTACTTATCCTACAAGTACAAAACGGTTCGGATAGTAAAATATGATGACTGCAGATAAAATAAAGGAATTGATAGGTTCCATTCATGGCGTTAGTCTTATTGAAGATTTTATCATTGATGAAGCAGGCTCCTTAAAAGGCCGTATTGCCGTGGTTACAGATCAAGAACATGCTGACTTGGAATGGTATGTAGAGATTAGTCCTACTTATCCGTTCAAAACTATGGGCATGGAACCTATCCATTTTCAAAATAAAAATCTGCTGGATTATCCACATATTATGCAGGGAGGTAATCTTTGCATGCACCCTGCGGAATATGATAATGCAGAGAGTCAGTTTGTGAACGACTTGAAACAGTTGAAGGAATGGGTCGAGAAATACTATGTAAGGGGAGAAAAGGATGCTCACTACGAGCATTTGGTAGTGAATCATCATACGATTCGCGGGCAGTATTATACTTTCTGTTTCGCAGAGACTCAAGAGGATTTTACTGAAGGAGACTACGGAATAGTACACTATACGACATTACCAACAGGTCGTAAAAAAGACACGCCAGTTATCAACTATGTGGTACAAAAGTTTGTGTCGTGCGTACAGGTAAAGAATGCGGAAATGTTCTGTAGGATTAGTAAGTCCTACCAAGAATTAAGGTCGTTTAAGGGAGTATATTGTCTGCTGAACAACATTCCATCGGTATACAACAAGTTTATTGTTGAGAATTACAATTCTATCAGGGGACTTTTCTCGCAGAGTCAGAAAAACTATATCCATAGTTTTGTGGTATCGCATAGAGGCAAGTGTGATTTCTTCCCGTTGTTTTGTGGATATAGAATTCCCGAAGGTGGCGTTCACTGGCAGGCAATGATTCTCTTCATGGATGATCTGCCGATAGAACCTGTGCGGGTGGGCACTGGTAAGAATAGGCTTTGGTTAACTGATTTTAGGCAAGGGCAAATCCAATGGGCAGAAACTGTGGATATTTCCTATAAGTATTTCTTTGGGCGTGGAGCTATGCCCAAAGAACTGGCTAATAAGAAAATGCTGATTATGGGTGTCGGGGCTATAGGAAGTATTTTGGCAGAAACTCTAACAAGATGTGGTGCGAAAAACCTGACTCTATATGACATAGACAATAAGGAACCTGGTAATGTTTGCCGGTCTGCATATCCTTTTTATACAGGTATAATTGAGAAAACCTTGGATATAACGAGTTTACTGACGCAGATTTCGCCTCATGTTGAATGTACCAGTTTGAAGTCTATTGCTGACTTAGTGATAAAAACATATGCGGCAGGGCATGAGGACAAAAGTGCTCTTGCAGAATTCTTTGACGAGTTTGATGTGATATTTGATTGTACTACGGATAATCAACTGATGCGGGTAATGGATTCTATTGGAACGAAAGCCCAATTGGTTAATCTCTCAATAACCAATCACGCACAAGATTTGATATGTGCCTTTTCTCCTAATGTAACAGAGACTGTTTTGTTGGTTTATGGCTTATTTAAACACGATGTGGAAACCGACATGTACAATCCCATTGGTTGTTGGAATCCAACCTTTAAGGCTTCGTATAATGACATAGAATGCAAAGTGCAAGTCGCCGTGAAACATATTATCAAGATGTTGAGCAAGCAGGAACCATTAAGTGATTTTTATATAACAGAAGACGACTTGAATTTAAAGATAAACAAGTTATGAAGTATTATTTGGCAAGTAATGATTTGTATATAGAGATACCAACCTTAGTATTCAACCAAATAAAGTTGCAGGCTGAGGGCGAATATCCTAATGAGAACGGAGGAATGCTTGCGGGACGATATTCTACAGATAGGCATACGGTATATATAGAAAAAGTTGTGGTGCCTGTGGAAAAATTGACTGGTAGGACAAAGTTTATGCGCATTACCAAGGGCTTGGAAAATGTATGGGAACAATTAGCCAAGGAGGGGTTGCAATATGTGGGCGAATGGCATAGTCATCCAAATGGTTCCACACAATATAGCAGTACAGATTTGGCGGCTATGATAGATATTGAGAAGGAAGTGGCCATTGAGAATCCGTTACTACTGATAGTCAGTGTTAGAAGTAATGGACTTAGTGCCCATACATTTTATTGTTATAAGAATAATAAGCTATTGGAATATAAGAAGATGGTAGATTTAAAAGAATTATTTCATGGTTTGCAGGAACAAATGCAGACCAGCCTGAATGTAAACAGAAAGTTTATTGGACATCCAGGTAGTAAGGGTGATGCTACGGAGCAACATTGGATAGAGTTCCTACGCACATACCTTCCTGACAGATATAAGGTGGATAAGGCTATTGTGATAGATTCGATAGGCAATGTTAGCGAACAGATGGACGTGGTCATTTATGACGCAATTTACACACCTTTCATATTCAAGCAGGATAATTTTATGTATATACCGGCAGAAAGCGTGTATGCCGTGTTTGAGGTGAAACAAGATGTGGAAGGGCATATAGAATATGCAGCAAAGAAAGTTGAGAGCGTGCGTAAACTGAAAAGAACAAGTATTAGTATGGTCGCCTCAGGAAGAACTACGCCTGCCCGACCATTAACTAAGATAATAGGTGGTATTTTAACTACAACAAACTCGTACAGGGGGAACGATACGGTAATAAAGCAGTTAGAGAAATTGAGAGGGTTACAGACATTGGATTTGGGATGTCTCTGTGATGCGGGTAGTTTTTATGTTGATTATAAAGAAACAGAACCTGAAGATATAGACCCAATCAAGGATAATCGTAAGTATATAGAACAAGTGTATGAGAGTCGCAAAGTAAACGAGATTGAGTTTAGCAACAAGAATGTCTCTCTCTTTACATTCTTCCTTCAGCTTGTGAGCTATTTGAAATCTATTGGTACTGTCCCCGCGATAGATATCAATGCATACCTGAAGGTCATTAATGCAAAAATAGACGAAGAAATTTAAAAATAAAAACGATAGGTTTCGTAAACTCTCACATAATTACACCTCAATTTAAGAAAATAGATAGAAAGGGTAGAAAAAATTGTAGTAATTTCCACCCTTATTTATCACATTGGCTGTATCATTGATTCTATGAATGCGATTTCTTCATTGGTCAGATGGCATTTAGCATAGAGTTGTTGATCGATTTTAGGAACACTCTTACTGCAATCAATGTCGGGTTTTCGTAAAAAAACGACATTGATTGCAGATAATTTAAGATGTGAGAGTTATTAGTATATCCGTTTTTATGATAATGACTTGGCAATAGTCCTAATTTCAAAGTTTTGCGGCTCGTTACTATTGAACAACTAGTCTGTATGTAAAGATAACATTATTTTTTGAAGCCTATATCTTTACAATGAATGAAATTGCAACATTGATATTCATAATAGCCTATATCCAATGATTATCAGTTATGATTGCTGAAATTTATACTTCAATCCATATTCTTCCAGTTTGTTGTACAGC
>CAQBGY010000182.1 GCA_948759685.1 uncultured Eubacterium sp. | reverse complement strand
TTTAGAGTGTCGCACAAAAATGCTAATTGTCCAAGGCGAGCGATTTGACGCTTACCAATTCATTTCTTTATATTTCACAATTCACAGATATTTTTATAGTGGTTCAGAAAATAATAAGTTGGAAAGCGGGGAAATCAGAGTTAATATGCTTACATGGCGGTTGCCGTTTCCCTGTATCGACTATGTACTGTCTTGTGTGAATATTCTATTCTTGCACCAAGAAACCATGGTTCCGGTAATATGGAAACCGATATTCCGGAGCGGAAACCGCTATTGATTGGCTTGATTACAATTCATAAGAAAATTGAGCGAATGTCAAGCCCAGAGACGCTTTGCGGGGCGTAAGCCGGCTTTACATTGGTCAAATTTCTTATATCCTGCATAATTGCCAATCGGTTTCCTTATTACCGAACAGTATGGACTTCGAAACCGGAATATTCTTTGTGGGCTGCTAAGTACTGATGGTACTTGTTTCGCAAAGGCTGAAACAGGCTGAAGAGCGGAGTGTAAAACTCAGCCCCTATTTTTGGATGATAAGTATAGTTTTAGCTGACGAATCGGCAGGATTGCCGGGAAAATATTTTTCACAACAAAACAAGGTCTGTTCACAATTTACCGTATCAGACAAAAACAGTTTTTACGATATAATATAAGCAATGTTGTTTTTTGTCATCTGGAATTGATTGCAGAAAATTTACATAAAGGAGATGTGAACCTATGGAAAACTTTATTGGTTGGACAGATGCTAATGCACAATCCATAAGAGATGCCATTTGTGTGGCAATCTGCGATGATGAGGCATTTATGCTTGAACTGTTGGAGGAAAAAATAAAGAATATGCTCCCTTCTGCGGTAATAGAACAGTTTTCTTCCGGTAGGGAGCTGTTGGAAGGCAATACGCAGGCGGACATTTTATTTCTGGACATACAGATGCCAGAGATGGATGGTATGGAGACGGCAAGGCTTTTTCGCAGGCAGCAGAAGGATACACTCATCATATTTATTACAGCGGCTCCAGAATATGTCTTTCAGGCATTTGACGTAGGGGCGTTTCATTATCTGGTCAAGCCTTTATCTGATGATAAATTCGATGAGGTTTTTGGAAATGCGTTGTTGGGAATCGGACGCAGGAATAAGGGCAGAGATGGGGATGATGGAGACTACATGATGATACAGGCAGGGGGAGTCCATACAAAAATATTGTTTAAGGATATTATCTATGCGGAAGTGTTCAACCGTAAAGTCATCATTCATACCATAAACGGCGATACAGAATATTATGGGAAACTGTCCGATTTGGAGAAAAAAGTTGGAGAGGATTTTTTCAGACCACACAGGTCGTATCTGATTCATTTTAAGTATGTGCTGAGGTATGATGCTGTGTCTGCTGTTATGGAAAACGGGACAGCGTTGATTGCAAAGCAGAATTATCCGAAATTTGTGAAGCAGTATCTGAAATATAACCAGAGGAAAGGAAGGGAGATTAGGTGAGTCTGGTAGAATTATGTTGGAATATTACGTCTTATGTATCAATTATTGTGCAGCTTGGTGTTGCGGGCATATGCTTTGGAATATTTGTATCGCCTTATATGCTGGGCAGAAGCAAAGCGATTAAGGCAGGTACAGTGTATGGTGTGGTGATGATGGTCTTATATATCATGCCGCCCCAGATAGACAATATCCTTGCATATTTCATTGGTACATTAGCGGTATTTGCCGTGATGTGCGTAGAGGACAGGCGCAATATCAACCAAAAGATATTCTTGTCTGTTAATTTTTTTTCACTGCGTTGGCTGTCCGCTTCTATAGCAGGAATTATAGACCATTTTTTTGATATTCTTCTTTTAAACTCGCAGATAGCAGCGAGGTTATGGTTGCATTACGGATTGTATGTGGCAGTAAGAATTCTGGGCATACTGTTTAGCTTTCTGCTTCTGCTGTTATCTATCCAGGCAGTCAACAGGGCGTATGAAAGCAAGGACAGATATATGGAAAGAAGGGAACTTGTGATGCTAACTGTGCCGTCCTTGTCAGGGATAGCCGGTTATGCAATATTCCATTTTTACCAGATTAAATCCGAAATGACGGGATTTTATGATGTACTTTGTTTTTTATACTATCTGATATCCGTAATGGCAATCCTTGTGACAATTATTATCTTCCAGCATTGGAAAACTTCACAGGAAGAACAGTCCGAACATGAACTTTTGGAAAGCCAGATAAACAATATAAAAACGCATATTGAGGGGATTGAAAAGCTGTATGGAGATATCCGTTCCCTGCGCCATGACATGGGAAACCATATCCAGATGATAGAACGTTTGACGGGAACGGAAAACACCGCCGAGGCTTCGGCATATCTTAAGAGACTGAAAATAGAATGGCAGGAACTTACACCCGAGATTAGGACAGGAAATCCGGTTACGGATATGATTCTTTTAGAAAAGAAGAAAGAGGCTCAGATGCGTGGAATCCGATTTGAAAGCGACTTCCGTTATCCAGAAAATACAAAACTGGATGCCTTTGATGTCAGCGTCATTTTGTATAATGCTTTGAATAACTGTATGGAGTCGGTAAATGGGGAAAATCCGTATATCAGGATTCAGGCATTCCGCAAGAACAGTATTTTTATGTTGATTATCAGCAACAGCTTTGAAGGGAAACTTCCCATCAATCCAACAGACGGATTTCCATACACGACAAAAAAAAGCGGCGGGCATGGAATCGGTTTAAAGAATATGCTCAGGGTGGATAAGAAGTATATGGGGGATTTGTCATTTGAACAAAATAAGAATGAGGTTACGGTAGGGATTATGCTTCAGATTGCGTAAGGGGTTTACAACGGAATGAGGGTGACTCACAACATGGTGCTTTATCCGTACAAATGATATCCCGATAAAATTGATAGAGAGCAGGATTTTTTTTATGTGAAATGGCTTTCAAAATTTTTGAAGGAGGACAGGTACAATGAAAATTAATGGTATCAGTGGATCAAACGCACAAATGGGGCAGATGGGAATGAATCAGGCAACAGACTCATACAGCCGGAATATCCAGAACCAGATTGCCAACGCACAGAAGCAGTTGCAGGAACTTTCTTCTAATGAGGAAATGACATTAGAAGAAAAGATGAAAAAACGGCAGGAGATACAGCAGCAGATTAGTGACCTGAATATGCAGTTAAGGCAGCATCAGATGGAACAGCGAAAAGAAAAACAGCAGGAGAGAGCTTCCTCGAAGGACAATCTGCCCGGCGGGGTGAAAACAAAAGCAGGAGAAAAAGCCGCAGGACTGTCACAGGCGAGCATGACAGCAATGCTTTCTGCGGATACATCTATCAAGCAGGCAAGAGTGCAGGGTGGCGTGGCAACAAAACTGGAAGGCAGGGCGAATGTCCTGAAAGCAGAAGTCAAGCAGGGTGGAGGAAATGTGGAAGCCAAGAAAGAGGAAATTGCGGAACTGGAGCAGAAAGCGGAGAATGCAACAGTTTCACAAATGAATACGCTCGCAGAGGCAAATAAGGTTATGGAAGAAGCTGCCGTGGCAGAGCGCAATGAAAATAAGACTTCTGGTACAAAAGAGGAAAAAACATATCGGGCAGAAAATACAACCGAAAAGGCAGAGGAAAGCAGTACAAACGGAGAAAATGCACAGGATAGTGTATCTGGCATCGGATTACAGACAGGAAATGCGGAGGATGTACAGCGGGATGACAGCACACGGACGGAAAACATACAACCTGTTGAAACAGTCGTTCCAGAAGCTGCAACAGCGCAGGCGGCAGTTTATACCCATGTTGATGTCCGCTTATAAGGGAGGAAAAGCGTATGTCAGAAATTAACAGTTTTAGCGACTATGCAAGCAGATATAACACCAATATGGATTTTTCAATGTTGTTTGGCGGCGGCGCTCCCTATATAGACAGCGGCATGGGCGGAGTCAACGTATCTGATTATGCAATGATTAAAAATGGCAGTTATAGAAAGTTGATGAAAGCGTACTATGCAAAGCAGGATGCGGATAAGCTGTCGCAGACAGGGGATTCCTCCAAAACGCTAACGTTAATGCGTTCCAGTGCGGATTCATTGAAAAAGTCTGCGGAGGCGTTAGGCAATACCTCACTTTATGAAAAAAAGAAATTCAAGAAAAAAGATGAGGAAACAGGGGAAGAAACCGAGGTCGAGGATTATGACTGGGATGCTATCGCAAAGGCGGTCAAATCATTTGTTGACGATTATAATACCGTGGTGGAGCAGGCGGGAAATTCAGAAACGAAGAATGTGCTGCGCAACGCAGCATGGATGACCAGCATAACGGAAAAGGCAGGCAACCTGCTCTCAAAAGCAGGCATCACTGTCGGCAAAGGCAATAAGCTGGAGTTTGACGAGGATGCCCTGAAGAAAAAGACAGCTTTAGGGAAAAGCGGAATTGAGTTTGATAATATCTCTACTTTAAAATCCCTGTTTATCGGATATGGTTCCTTTGGCAGCCGGATTTCGCAGAAGGCATCCGCTATTTCCAGTGCGACGGCGAGGACAAAAGGCGTTGATAAGACTTATAACAAGAACGGTGCTTATACCGACACAATCTCGAAGCTGTTCCAAAGTACAATTGATGAGAGAGTGGGCAGTAAAGACAAGGATAAGGTAACGGATAAATCCTATTGGGAACAGAAATTGAAAGAAGAAAAAGCAAAGGATAAAACCGGGAACAAAGACAAGGCTGATTGACTTCCACAGTGTGAAACGGGAACTGAAAAAGTATATTTTTCAGTTCCCCTATGTTTATTAGTACACCGTGCAATAAATAACCGGTTATATTGTGTCGGATAAATTCTTGAGGGTACATGACAAAAACAGGAGGTGTACTGGGTGGCATTGAGGATTTCAGCAGTGCAAAGCCTTTATTAGATCAGGTGTGGTAAAGTATAAGAGGATAGATGTTTTAATAGCGGACTTATATGCTGTAGAAAAATGAAATCAGGAGGTTGATGTTATGGCGATGGAGATTACAAGTAATTACAATGCATACGAAAGTACATATGCGGCACAGAAACAGGAGACAGCAAAGAATCAGGCTGCGTCAGGAAAGGAAACATTAGAAACGGTGGTCGCACAGAAAAAATTCACTGTAGGAAATGGCAAGGCAAAAAGTACTACAGACTATGCGAAGAAATTGGAAAAACTTGTTCCAAGCGTAGATTTTAAGGTCGGAAATGTCTGCTCATCAGCCAATAGCGGCAAGTCATTGACCGTTAATCCAAAACTTTTGGAAAAAATGCAGAATGATCCCGAAAAAGAGAAGGAAATGAAAGACATGATAAAAGGCGTTGAGTCTATGTCTAAATTGGCAGAAAGCATGGCGAAAGCCAGTGGCTGGACTATAGTGTATCAGCACAGTTATATTGATGAGAATGGAAAATATTATTGCAGAATGCAAGGCAGAAACGATGGTATGTTAAAATTGAGCGGTAAGCTCCGGGAAGAAAGGAGGAAAAATTCGGAAAAGCTGATTGAAAAGTCAAAAGAAAAAGCGACAGAAAAACGGGAAGCATTAGTGGAAAATAAAGCTGAAACAGAGGATAAGAAAACAGATGGAGAGCAGGAAAAAGCAGGCATTATCATCGTCAAGGAGAATACGCCGCTGGAAAAAGTGGAACAGATGCTTTTAGAGAAATTAGAGAATTCCGAAAACGGAGAAATTTATCTTGATAATGATGATATGCAGAAAGCTATTGAAGTAGCAAAGGATCAGGAAGAAGAACAAACAGGTAAAAGGCAAAGCAATCATGCAAATACAGTTGGCACAAATCTGGATTTGCAGATATAAGAGAGGGCATGGTTATGGGCTTAAAGGCATAACAGGAAAGGAATTTCAAATTTTAAGGTCAAAGAAAAAAATATATATTTTTGAAGGCGTACTGCGTTTTGTTATAATGGTGAAATTGCAATACACCTTATTATATGCTTGATGGCTCATTCAGCGGGAACAAGGAAACTATGAGGCAGTTGAAAAACTGTTTAAAAAGATATATCTATACTATGGCGTCATCATCGAAGATATAAAAAATGAGTGGAATGGATATTACAGGAATTGTAAATGTGTATGACGGGAATGGTGACGAGATACCGACCTATACTGCGGGCGTGGGCTGGCATGAGAAGGAATCAAAAGCGGAAAGAAAGTACATGGGGCTTTGTAGGCAGCTTACTATGATGCGTTCCGGGCGACAAGGCAAAAGATCAATGCTGACGTTGCTGGTATGGAAGTATAGGGTAGATTTGACGCGAGGGCATGAGAAGAATACATAATGCACAAACGATAAAAGGGAATCAAACATGAACACTTCACGTTCTGTCTGGTTCCCTTGTTCCATATCAGTGCGGGGAGGCGGTTGTCAGTGGAAAGGATCAGATGCCCGAATCCTAAATGCGGGCGGCACATCCTTGACATTGAGGAGATGCCGCCGGGCAGGACGGTGCTTGAGATGAAGTGCAGGCGCTGTGGGGAGGTGGTGCAGGTGGGCTTTGGCCCGAAGAAGGTACATAAGAAGAACAGGCGGCAGGGGTAGCCCCAATGTCATTTAGATAAGGACAACATTGCAGTTAGGATTCTTTTTACAGCGA
>CAQBGY010000181.1 GCA_948759685.1 uncultured Eubacterium sp. | reverse complement strand
CTTGATAAGAATAAGGCATTTGAGAGGCTTCCACTCTTGGGTGCCTTTTTCTTTTTTAGCTCCGGTTTGCGCTATGGTTTGCGCCAGCGTCAAATTCAATGTAACATGGTTCAACAAATTTTATCTCTACAAAGATACTATTTTACTTTCAAATTTTAATTGAAAAGATTAATAATACAATTGCACGACATTGCTATTCTATAAAAAAAATAGCAAATGAATTACTTCAAATGCTGTTTTCCAATATGCTTTTTATTATTCCATAGTTATTAAAGCTGCTAAATCGTAAAATTCACCAAGATTCTTCGCATAATATTCTCCCTTTACAGTAGCCATTTTATTGGGATATGGTATTATACCAACTCGTTCTAAATCTAATCTATCTGCATCAAAGCAAGTATCAATAGTTGAGTTACCTGTTCGCAATGTTGTAGTATGAAGTTCACAAGCCTTAGACAATAACTCTAATTCATTATCGGTTAGTTCTTTTAGTAATGTATGCCTAATCCCATTAATCATATTAGCGGCTCTTTTCCCATGTTCAACGTCATAACCATTGTCTATTCTGCATTTGTCATGCAGATAAGCAAACAACCTAACAACCGTAATATTTACTTCTGATGTGGCAAGTATTATTCCATTACGTTCCACTCTTTGCCAATGTGATAAACCATGAGTTTCCCCAAGTTCCCAATCTTTTAAAGCAAATTGTTTGATTGCTTCTATATCTAAAGAAGCTAACTCTTGCATAACCAACCTTTCTTTAAATTCTGAAAGATGATTACTATGATTATCCTTTCTTCTATGAAACCACTTAAACATATAATTATGTTCTAATTCCGTATCGTTAGTTAGATTGTACACTATTTGAATTTTTTCAAATGCTATCCTCTTTTTCAAATTTACTATATATACTTCATTAATGAAAGCTGCATAAACTGATTTATTGCCATTATATCATTAGGGTGCTGAATAATTTGTGCCAATATGGTTTTCAAGCAAACTATTTTCATTGCACTATATTCTTCTTCGGGTACTCCTAACCAATCTACTTCATTTTCTGAAATGAATTTCCAAATACGCCATATTTCACAAATGTAAATTGAGTATTGTTTCGATTCCATTAGTTCTTGTAATGGCTTAATTGCTAATGCGGGTGTTGAATAATAGTTTGAATAATATGCACCTAAAGTATAAAGGCACTTTTTATTGAAATCAGGAATATCATCAATCAAAGGTTTAACCGCATTATTCTTTATTTGCTTTTCTACCTCAACAATAGAGCCAGTTACAACACTGTCATAAATTTGACACATATCATCTGTCACATGAAAACACTCTATGATTTTTTTTGCAAATGTATCATGTGTAGTAACAATCCTTTTGGTACTTTCAGAATCAGAGAATGTATCTTTTGAAAGTATTGATAAGATGACTTTTTTATAATTTTGCGCATATTCTCTTATAGTATCATTAGATATAATTGAGCAATCGAGTTTATTTACAATTTCTTTTAGATTCCAATCAAAACATTCTGCTAAATTAAAATCATGGTCTAGACTATAAAGTATAATAGCACTATTGTATAAATCCAATAACTCTTTTATTAATGGTGTATCGGGAAAATCTTTAGGCTTCAATCCCATATCTATATCCGAAAGAGTGGTGAATTTCCTATCTGTTCCAGGTTGTCCTATTGTAATCAAATTGAATTGATAGGAAGTCGATTTATTTATTTGTTTATATTTTTTATAATAACTTTCTCTATGTCCATTATAACAATTAAGAATAATCGTCTTATTGATAGAATCAAATTCTGCATGAGATTCTATTTTATTAAATGGTTCAACGATTAATCGTTTCGCTTCATTGTTGGTTATCTTGTAAACATCATAGGTATTGCAATATCTTGTACCACATCTCCAGTTATTGATAATTAATTCTTCTTCTCCGTCAAAATCCACATCAGAGAAAAAGAATGGTGAGTTATGACTCAAATATTCATTTTTTGATTTAGGCAAATAGTCCAATTCTAATATCATATTATCTCTAACTTCTTGTTCGTTTACATAATAAAGAACACTGTCAGAAAAGCTTTCATTGTAAATATAGAATCTGTTATCTTCCTTTTCAAAATACAATAGTGCATTTCCCCATATTTCAGTCTCCCTCTCTTTATCATAAGTATAGTTATACGGCAAACACATAACAGTTACATCATAGCCATTTACAGGTTGCCTGTACTTTATAAAAACACGTGGCTCATAGCATTCAACATCGTCATCGTACAATGTGTTATATAAAGATTTTGCACATTTCATAAAGTTTGCTGCTGCTAACGAATCTTTCATCTCTTGTTCACTTGCTTGTCTTTTCCTATCACAAGATTGAATAGGACATAAGAACATTATCAATATAAAATACAAGATTTTCTTCATTACTTTATTTGGATTTTACTAGTAAAGAATTCCCAATACAAGAAATATTAACAATTAATGTATCATTCTTATATTGGGAATTTACTCCATAAACATAATCACCACTCCTTTAATGGAGAAGTGTTATATATTGAACTCTCAAATTCAGTATATGAGCTAGGTAGATTATATCTATTCTCAATTACAGACAACACTGAGTTGAAATCTTCAATTTCTTGCACAGTTGGTAGTTGACAATAATTCAGTATAGCATATAGTAACTTCCTAAATTCAATTTGATATTCTTTGTCTAAATTGCTTAACTGCTGAAAGTTTGCAAATCCATTCGCCATAGCAGGGGATAAACATTCCTGTGCATCAATAATAGACAGATGAAGTATATCTTGCCCCCATCTAATCAAGCAATATTTATGATTATCATTCAATTCTTTCTTATTGTGAATAGCAACATCAAAAACTGTCCTAAATGCTGCTTTCCGTTGTTCTAATGTTGGCATACTTAAATATTTAGAGAAAATTTTCTTCCAGTTTTTCTTTCTACGTCTCTTATAAACAGGATAAAACCCACTAAAGAATCTCTTCCAGATACCATTTGTCCATCTATCACTACTCTTGTTGAATCGAATAGTCCATTACTATTCATTTGATATAATCTATTAACTTGATTACTCATCTGGGAAATATATTCATCAGCAACAGATGTTACTCTTTGTGCTGAATTTAATTCATTTATTAAATATCCCATTGTATCGTAAGTAGCAATGAGTAAATCTTTAAACTCATTGTCATTTTGTGAATTAAACCATCCCATAATTCAATTATATTTTTAAATTATCAACTTATTATTTTCTTCCTATGCGCCAAAAGATGAACTTCAAAACTATTGTTAGGACTATTGCTAATAATATTATTCCAATTGTTTCCATTACTATAAAGTATTTCCATTAGACATTATAATAGCATTGGCTATTCTTAATAATTTATAATCATCAGCCATACCATATCTTAAATTTACTTTCTCATTCCATATTTTTAAAGCTATCAATGCTCCCATAGTTGTAGTCATTTGGTCGAATTTGAAAAATAATGACCAATTACTTGTTGCAACCATTGAAAAGTCTTCTGCGCCAGGTGCTTGACCTCCGTGTATGGACATACCCTCTAACTTAGCAAGAATGGATGAACTTGAAATCTTTTTATATAGCGTATCATATTTGTTACGTCCTTTTTTTTCAATAAAAGCGTTCTGCTTTTGTATATAATACAAATTGAACATAGCTGATATCATATTTTATTATAACCAAATGCCTATATCAATACCTGTTTGTATTAACACACCCTTAGCTTCATTATTTAATCTAGCGGTAAATAACTGCAAGGGAATTTCACTCCCATCATACCATTTAACCGTTATTGAATTATATAAATTATAGTCAGTTCTCCCATTAGGTTTTAACAATCGTTCTAAAGTCCTAACTTCATTCTGCAATACCGATGCAAGACCTCTTACCATAGGTGTAACTTGACCATTAGAAGAAGCATATTCTTGTTCTATTTGCCCTATACCTGTACTTATTTTTAATGCACAAGATTGAATCTCTGCTTTACTATTATTTCCAAAATTAAAGAATCCCATATCTAATTATTTATCTGTTAGTAAATCAAAATATAAGCTGCTCAAAAAATGAGTTGGCTACTTAAAAGATAGTAGCAAAAGTTGTTTCTTAATGTCTGATCCGTAGTTATATATCGTTTTATCTACCCTGTTTCCTTCAGATACTATTAAAAATTAAAAGGCGTGGAAACTATTGAATATTATCTAATCTGAGGCTCTCGACTGCCCATCTCCAAATAATAAACAATAGCCCACGCCAAACGATATATAGACTATCTTAACAAGATAGGTATATAACATTGACGTGAGCGTTCTTGCCTATTATTCTTGGAGATTGAAATTGTCGAGATTTCAGATTAAGAATAATATTTAAAACGCTCTTCGTTAACTAATATGTCCTTTCAGACCTAACACATTAGGTATCTGAAATTGCCACAAAGTTACGAAAAGCATTTGTAATAACAAGAACTATTGTTTATTAAAAGTTGAAAGCTGTCTCTTCTTAGTAAATCCAAGTAGGTAGAAAATTTGTGATTGCCTATATAAGAGCAAAATTTTAAAATTTTCTACCCAACTGATAATTTATACCTATGGCTTTATAAACTGATTTTTTATCCGTTGAACGGTTGAAATACCAATACTTTGTAGCTTAGCTATATTTCTGATTGAATAGCCTTTTCTTAGTAAAGCAATGACTTCTTTATATTCTTCCTTCTTCTTATCATCCGTTTTGGTTGAACCTGTCTTTCTACCAAGTTTACCACCTTTGGCAATATAATTTGCCCTACCACTATTCAAACGGTATTCCATTCTCGTTTACTGTCATTGTAGTAATTGTTTCCATTTTTTTCTTTATTTTTTTATTAATAACTAAGTTTTAAGTAATCATCAACTTGGCGCCTTATCGTTTTCGATTACAGTGCAAACTTACGGAGAAATGGTAACCTGTAGAATAAAGAAGAAAACATAAAGAAATCCCTTTTTTTATGTCTAATTCTTTATGTGAGCTCGCAATACACAACATATTAAATATCAGCAAAATGCAGATAAAAAAAATAGCCCTGCAATATAAATGCAAGGCTAATATTTTTTTATTTATATGTTTTACCAATATGATTTTAAATATTCAACTGGATTATTGGGAGATGTTTTACACATAGGGATTTTCCACCAATTTGGACGAACTTCATATTTTTGTAAGTTCCTGATTGTAGCCCGCAAATTCAATATGTCATTTTTAGGACTGTCCTCATCAATCAGTTTGAGATATTTCAGTAACCCAAGAATGAAATTTCCCTCGTTATCTGTTAATCCTTTACCTTTGGCTGCAAATGATGAGTGGCGTAGTAGGTTATATATACTAAGAGTTATCGTATCAAGTATCGCATTTTCGCGCTTCCTCCCTCTTTTACCTATACTGGGATAATCTTTATCCAACTCCGTTTCCGCTTCTTCCAAAGTTGAAACTCCTAAATATTTATCAAGATATGGAGTTATCATATTGAGAAACCAACTATCATCATTCGTAAGTTCTATTTTCTGTTTGTTATATTCAATCGTGACAATATTACTCTTGGTCTTTTTCTTCTCATGAAACATCTTGTAAAGACGTAGCATATCCGGTCTGACAGAATAACTATACTTTAGTTGCGTTGGGTCAGCAATATAATCCTCAAAATCAAAATAGCCATTGGTCTGTGTATATTTATAGTAGATACTTACAATAAGAAGAATAGCGTAAAATACATCTTGGTCTTGCTGTTCATAGGCTTCGTCCTCATTTTTATTGTATGTATTCCACAATGTTTCAATATACTCGGCTTTAAAATTACCACTTTCAAGGACTAAATTCTTTCCCACAGTCATACTAAATTCATATTTGTCCTCATCTGTCCCGCAATTAGGATAGGGAATCTCCTGCTCTTCCTTCTTTATTGACAAGTACAAATCCTGTATTTCCATTGGGAACTTATTACCCAAAAGATATACATCAGATATATAGTCCAGTTCATTATGAAACATCGAACGGCTGAGTCCCACTTCACTATTCAGCCATGATTCGATTCGTTTTATCGTATTGATTGGTATTATCTGATATTCCATATTTTCAAACTTTGTCACAAAAATAAAAAATGTCGCTTCACCATAAAAGCAAAGCGACATTTTATTTTAAAGAAGATTCTTCATTGCTTCATCTATCTGCTCATTTTCAAAACTATCCAAATAATATTGTGTCGTTGACAAATTTGTATGTCCTAATGCTTCACTAATAATCGATATATTGACTCCAGAACGTTTTAACACTGTAGCAAAAGAATGTCTTGCCACGTAGGTTGTTATAGGAATAGAAAGATTCAGAAATTGACCAATCTTTTTAAGATTCCTATTAATACCCTTAGTTACCTTTATTATTCTATCATCTTGCTGTTGCTGTGTTTTATGAATTCTTCTATCAAGAATAGGAAAAATAAAGTCCTTAGGGCTACAACCTTCTTTAGCATATTTCAAAATAATTTCTCGCAGTTGTCCTTGTAGTGTAAAGTTAATAGGCTGTCCTGTCTTATGACGGTTGAAACGTAAACGATTCTCTGTT
>CAQBGY010000180.1 GCA_948759685.1 uncultured Eubacterium sp. | reverse complement strand
TAGTCATGGCAGTAACAAGCACACTACTATTTTGGCTCAGCAAATGTGCAACAAGTTCAGCCATAAGATAAGTTTTCCCAGTACCTGGAGGGCCCTGAAATATCAGTTGAGAAGTGGATTCTAACGTCTTGACTATCTCTTCAACTTGTTCTTTATTTGAATTAATATGAATAGGATTCCATACAATAAACTTCTTATCAAAATCCAAAATGTCCTTGGCTACCATATTTGTGTCGTTGTTGTTAACGATATCAATAAGGTTCTGATAATAATCCATTGGTGGCTCTTGAGGGCCAAGGACAATTACACATCCTTCTTTGTTTTCTAGGAATTTAGCCATATCTATTGACAATCCAGTAAAACCACACAGTAGGAAACCATTGTCATCCGTTTTACCCTGCCAGACACAATGTACTTCCGAAAATTCGACTTGGTGACGACGCAAGTTACCCCAACTGATTTCTCCCCAATACCTTGGAATACTCATTTCTTTTTCTAATACGACTGCAGTAAAATATTCATTCTTGCGTGGAATTCCTTTATCCTTCTTAAAACGAAGTATAAGTTGCCCAGATCCCAATACGTTACGGTCTGCATTATTGGAATCAGCCATTTGTAAATCTAGCTTTACAAACTGTGTAACATACACTTCATTATCTGTTAATAATGCAATTGCTTTAGAATTGAGTTTCTTTAGATATTCTTCACTTATTGCTACAAGTTCTTTATCAAGAAATCTCTTATGTTGCTCTCTTGTATAATACATTATATTTTTATTCTAAAAGTCAAACAATTCATCTGTATCAATATTTGTATAAACATCAGAAACTGACATCTTTTCGTCAAGTCCAAAACCATTTATTTGGTCTGAAATAGAATATGTTATATTTTCTATAACGAAGCATGTCTTTTTTGAGTACATATATCTATTAGCTAGATATGCAAATTCTTTAGGAGTTATGATATCCGTGTCAAATATAAGGTTGACATCCTTATTGTCTTTAAAAGTATCATTAAAACTTATACGATGTATCCTTCTATCATAGCCATAATTGAGTAGCAAATTATCTGGACCTATCATTAATTCTGAGAATAATCTAGGATGAAGGTATAGCTTTCGTCCTATAGAACTGGTTACGACTACGGTTATTAATTTCCCTTTAAATTTAATAATACCTTTAACCAAACCATTCCCCAAATTAGGATCCCATCCTGAGCAATCATAATCCTCTAATGAATCAAGGTAATCTTTTGCAGCATTACGTGCTTCCAAATTCATCTCTATACGAGATTCTTTGTCAAGATTATCCCGGTCGGAAACATTGCCGTAACTTTCTTCATCCTCATAATAGTCACCGTCTATTCTTTTTTTACTTTTTGTTTCTTCAAGCATTCGCTCAAGTTCTGCTATGCGTTTATCCTTTTCTTGAACAATATCCGCTGATACGAGAAATATCATATTCCAATCCTCTTTAGAAAAAGGACATTTTAATAATGTAGTATTGGAGTATATATCCGCTAGAGAAGATGCTGGTTCTCTATTCGCTGATATATAGATATGTCTAGTGTTTGCAAAATATGTATATTCACCCGCATAACCTTTAAATAAGTAAGTATTATTATAAATGCCTCTATACGGAAGTTCTCCCTCAATTATGTATATTGACATTCTTGAATTCTGTTTCCAATCTAAATACAATTGATTTGACCATTCTGCTGCTTTACAGAAATCATCTTCATAATATGAACCAGTTAGACGTAAAGTTTTGTATAGATTTGACAATATATTTACTTGGCTTTCTGATTCTATCGGAAGTTGGAATGAGTTAGCTACCCAATTAAAGAAAGATCTTATTATGTTAGCATCATTAAGATTCCATATATTCTCTAATTTATTCTCTTTAAATGATTTTCTCCGCAGTATCTCTTTACTTTCTTTGTCATGCAACCCAAGTTGAATCAAGAATTGTTTTTTTTCAAACGTATTAGCCCAGTTCTCAATAAACGAAGGCACTTGTTCTATTGGTAAAGTGAATTCATTACTATCGAAATATGTTCCAACTAATTTATCAAAAGGATATTGAACTCCTCCATTTGTAATAACAGGACTTAATATATCTGCAATATCTAGTGCCATACTCTTGTCAAGTATTTTAATGAAAAGATTCTGATCATTAGCACGAATGCATGATTTTAGCATATTATCGAAATAATTGTAACCACAAAACTTTCTATACACAATAAGAAAACAGAATTGTTCTGCAGTGATTAGTTGAGTTGATGCAGTTAGTTCTTTATATAACTGATTTCGAACATCAGTAAGGTTAACTTCCCTTCGAGCAAATATCTTTTCGAATCCATCTATACTTGAAAACTTTGAACTTACATTGCTAAGTATAGAAGATGATGAATATGCTGGTAGTATTTTCGAAAGCGAGAATGTATAGAGTTTTACACCTATGTTTATTGAAAAATCATCTTTAAGATTATATTCTGACAAACTCTTACCATTAATTGTTATTATTGAGCGTGCATGAGAAACAGCCGTATCGTTGGATAATGCCATCTTCATCCATCTATATTCGAAAGATTTTTTGTCATATTCCAACGTACTTAAAAGTGGCATAGCTTTTATGCTCTTTGCATATGCTACCTGAGTATTAGTATCAGATTGCTCTACAATGCGAAGTAAACTTATTGTAGGTATATTGCTTTTTGAAAACAATGTTATCGTAAATCCGGGTCTCCAATATGACAAGAATATTTTATGAATATCTGAAATATCTGTAATACTTATCAAGTCATCAATATATGGTTCAATAATGCTTGAATAAATATCTGTTGATGCAACAAGGTATCTAGTAATTAAGCTGTTATTTTCTTCTTGCTTTAACATATAATCATATAGCCAAACCGGACAATTGGAATTATACGCAAACATTGAAGATAATGGACTATATTTACCATTCTGATTTTTAAAGATTTTCCATTTTTTTAATGTTTCAACCCCAATATTTTTAAATTTTGCAATATTCACAAATAAATGCAATCTCTCATTAAATGTGAGAGAATCTAAGGATTCTTCCTCTATTTTTTCAAAAATTGCTTTTTCATCTTGGCTAACAATAAACAATGATAATGGGTGTTCTTCAACAGAATGATTAGAACATTTAAAACCAAGTTTTGATAATACTGACTTTATGGTTGAAATCTTCTCTGTTGAAAACAAGAGTTTATCTTCTAACTTAACTTCATTTGTTGTTTTCCACTCTTTCCCAAACATAAACGTGGGAACAAGTGGAATTAGAGAATGCGCTTTTTCTTCTTTTGCCAACCATTCATAGAAAGATGTACGTAACTTATCATCACAAGAATCAATAATCCATTTTTTAAGGGTATCAATATTATTTAATAGAATTGTGATAACAGTTTCTGTAGTAATCTTTTCTATTCCAAATATTTCTTTTGACAATGAACTTGAATCAATAGATTCATGAGGTAAATGTTTGGTTGTACCTATTAGCTTATAGAAATCAGATGCACCAATTGCAGAAGATAGTCCAGAAGCATCAAATATAATATTATCTGGCCCTACGATATCATTATTATCATTAAGTATAAATGCTTTATTTGTTAAAGCATCCTTATATCCACGATTAAACGAATCGACTAGTGTTGCTGTATCCTGACTAAAATAGGTGAGTTCTTTTGTTGGAAGTAAATTAAGATAATTTACATTGAGTTCAGAAGCATAGCTTGAAACCATACTTACAATTTGCTTTCCAATCATATAGAACAAGAAGAAATTCCATGGATTGTCGCTTTGAATTCCTTCTCTATCAGACTTGGGAATAAAATCAGCATTCAAATAAAATGGGAATTTGAATCTGTGCTCATTCATAGGAAGATAAGCATATAATGAGAGATCATCTTCACCGATTGGCGTAACAAGTCCATCTTCGTCAAGCTTGATAGCAAATGAGATAGTTGTTTCTTTAGCCGATGCAATACGGTCTGGAATACCTGCAACTTCTGTTAATTCATTACCATCTTGATCAAGTTTAATAAAGTAGTTTTCTTTTTCACCCCTATTATTAGTTCTTTCTTTTCTTCTGATTTGAATGCCTGCCTTTTTGAATTCATCGTCATTCACTAAAAGATTATCTGACGAATAAATACAAAAATCTTCAGATAAACGATCTTCATTGAAAGAGTTTACAAGCGAAACTATGTTATTCTTTCTATCTATTTTCTTTTGAATAGTAAGACATTTATCCTTATCTATCAATTGCACTCGATTAGTGTTTCTGAGAAATAACATAAATCGTGGTTCAGAAAACACTTCTTTAATCGCCTCATGATATTCAGAAAGTGTTTCTTCATCCATTTTTAATGCAATAGCAACATTTTCTTTTTGATTGAAAATGGAATCATATGGATCAATTTTTAATGATTTATACCATATCGGTAATAACTGCCAAGGAATATCCTTTACACCTTTGAATTCCCTAAAGAATTTTAGATATTTGTGAAGAAATTCTTTCTGTTTTTCCACATCATTCTCAATATCGTTAACATGGTAGTAAAAGGCTTTGAAATCATTATAGATTGGTAAATTTTTATCGAAAGAAAAATTGTAGCCAGCACTTTTAATTAATACAGACTCAGAATTTGTGAATACTGACTTGAACCCAATACCTTTATAGCCTGTTTTCTTACTGCTTGCACTCTTTGTGCTTTTTGCAGCAGATGTAATTGATTCAAAGTCATGTTTATTAAATGCAAATCCATCGTGTGTTACAACAAAATAATTATCGCTAAGTTGTAACTTTACTTTAACGCCATTCTCTGGGGCAGCATCATCGGCATTTTGAAGAAGTTCAAAAAACATTCTCTTTTTACTAGTATAGAGGTTCTGACCTACTTCTTCAAGCAAGTTAGCTACACTTGTATTAGTGTTTGGACTTGTATGTTGCTTAAAAGAAAGGGAAACAGACTCTTTATATGGATTTTCTGCTTCTTTAATTTTATTTGATGATACACAAAACATATAAGGAGAACCTTGTTCCATGCGGTATTCTTTGCGTGGCATGTCAATCTCTATCTCATAATAATTACCAGAAACAAAAAAATTACGCAATCGGTTATCAACGATGGCAATGAGACACTTCCCATTAATTGGATCTACTAGTAATTTGCCATTGTTTTCTTCTTTAACATCTCCTGTAGACATTAAATTTGTGAAAAAATACTTGGAATTAATCTCTATAACTTTGCCAATAAAACGATTGGTTGTTAATCCCATAGTAGCCAGTAAATCTGTAAGACTAAGTTCGTAAAGGCTCTCTTCGTATTTATCTTCAACAAAAAACTTTCTACTAAAAATCAGCTGGCCATTGTCTTCTCCCATATATGCAACACGGACATGTTCTCCTGGAAAAACTTCATCACTAGCACGAATAACTTTATTTGGTGACAGTTCATCCCTATATATACTGCCTAAGATTCCGGTATTACCAATGTCTATAGTAGCAAATTTATTGTTTATATTCTTAACAATAGCATCAATGATATCGCCCTTATTTAGTTGAGAACGTAACCAATCAACTCTAGCTTTCTTTTCCTCGGCCTCGATTGGACGCATATCCAAGACAACATCTTTTAACTTTTCATTATATTTAATGAAAACAAATTCAAGTTCTTCATCAGTCTCTATTTCATTGTTCAATAGTCTGGTTTTATAAGGTTCAACAAAACGTTTTAAAGGTACAATTACCTTTATCAATCCATCTGCTTCAATAAGAGCAGATGTGGAATTTTCATTTTTAATGATACCCTTAAATAAACATTTTACCCGTTCATTCTCACTATGTACTTTTGCAAAATAATCATGTAAAGCCAACACACTCATCGAAATTTTGTTTCGATGCTTCTCTGGGTCGTAATTGTTGTCAATTACAACACAAGTAATTTCTTCACCTTCTTTGTATTCTATTGTTGGGAGTTCACTTACATGAACAAGTGCCGTGCTGTCTCCTAAGTTTACAATAAGACCGAAACTTTCAACAGATTTTATAATAACCTTGTATATGGTACCTTTTTCAACTGTTCTTGGATTGGGTAGAAGATTTTTTCGGCTTAGATTCAACTTTCCATCTGGTAATTCTTTGATAACTTTTACATCAAGAACATCACCTTCCGATAATGAAGAAAGAGTCACAGACTGATTAGACCAAGATATATCATGAAGTCTTATCAAACCGTCAACTCCATTGGGCATTTTTGCAAATGCTCCGAGATCTGGTTTTATACTGGTAATTTTTACGCGAATAATATCACCAACTGATGGATTATTATATGTTGTCATAAGCAATTTATCTTTTAGTATAACTTTACAATTTTGTTAGTCACTCTGATCTCAAATATTTCAATTAAAAATTAAATCAGATATAAGACATTATCTATCATTCACATATTAGAATCTAACACATGTAACATTATAGTTTCATGCAAAGAGAATTTCTTAATTACAAAAATAGGTATTTTATCATTTTAAATAGAATACAAACACATAATAGTCAAATCAATGGGCTGATTTTAACAAAATATCCGGTTTTATCCTTACCTTTGTGTATGATATTGGGATATTATACCCGAACAACAA
>CAQBGY010000179.1 GCA_948759685.1 uncultured Eubacterium sp. | reverse complement strand
GCGTGGTTTCCTCCTTCAGTTCCTCGGCAGCACCGTAAGGGGCTATGGAACTGGTAAAAACCATTTTCCGGATACCATGCCGATGGGCAAAGGCGCATACATTCTCCGCGCCACGAATATTTGTTTCAAAATAGGCAGGATCGGGATGACCGGGCGTGCGATGAACGGCGGCGAAGTTAAAAATCACATCATCGGGAGTGATATTTACTTTTTCCAACTCTATCGGTTGACGCACATCACAATAGATGAATGTGGCTGCATGCTCCTCCCCTTTTCTTAAGACCGGTTTATAATTTTTCACAGTCGGCAACGGAGTACCCGGCTTTACAATATCCAAGTTGTAAATTTTTGCTTCGGGATGTACTTCGTGCAAAAGATGGGCAAGGTGAGTACCGATGAAGCCGGTACCACCTGTAATAAAGTAATTCATTATAGAAAATATTATTTTTTATATCCTAATTCTTCCAATAACTTTCTGTTCCAAGCAGAACGTTCTTTATCAACTATCCATCCCCATTTATTAAAATATTTAATCATATTGATGATATGGATCTTCAGCATTTTCTTGTTCTTATAAGATGCAGCCCGATGGGCATGCACAATAGTCACACCGGGAACAAACATTGTCCGATACAGTCTGTGCATTCTCCGTGTGATGTCAATATCTTCAGGATACATAAAAAACCGTTCGTCAAACAGTCCCACCTTTCTGAAACATTCCGTGCGGAAGAACATGAAACTACCTTGATGATAAGGCACATTCATCTCCCTCTTGTGGTCGTTGAACTTCAACTGATAGCGTATGTTCATTTTCTCCATTATTCCCTTAGGAAGGAAACGGCGGAATATCAGATTGGCAGGAGTGGGAAGCAAACGACAGGTATATTGCTGCTCTCCATCAGGATATACCACATTAGGCTGTACCTGTCCCACATCCGGATGCGCATCCATATATTCTACAAGATATTTCAATACTGACGGATTGAAATACACATCCGAATTAAGTACCAAATGATATTCTTCTTCTGAGCCAAGTACTTGCCTCAATGCCTGATTATGCCCTGCTCCGTAGCCTACATTCTTGCTACCGATGTATTCCACGTTGGTATATTGCTGACAGAAATCTGCAATATACTGTTCATTGGAATTATCGACAATGTAAATTCGGGAGATGAGAGAAGAGGTTAATGAATGCAGACATTGGGACAGTTCTTCCAAGTTTGTCTTGTAAGTGACGATGGAAACTGTTATCATGTTATGAAATACTATTTTTACTTAATATAAGATTCACTATTGAACACTCATTATAATTTCTCAGGAAAGATCTTTTAAAATGTATTCTGTCATCTAAACTAATATTCAGACTATTTATACTATGTATATAGTCTTCAGGTGCCTCTGTTTCTAACATAAACTTTTCATCTTTTCTATCTAAACCCTCAAAAGCTATAGGAGTACCCAACACAGGAGTACCACAAGCCAATGACTCCACAACCTTTACTTTTACTCCAGCTCCACTGAACAAAGGAGATATAACAAGCAACGAGTCGGCAATCATTTGATAAGGATTCTCTACAAATCCTTTATATTCCACATTCTTATATTCTTTTAGTTTTTTAATCACTTGTACAGAAAGTCCTGTACCTATAATAACCACTTTTATAGATTTATCCACATAAGCAAATACTCGTTCAAAAAACCATTGTAACCCCACTGTATTATCAGCACGTGACCATTTTCCGAAAAATATTATTTGCTTTCCCAGCTTACGTGGAACAGCATTTATAACATCCGCATCTAAGAAAAAATTAGTTACAAATGATTGCTTATGGTAAACATTTTCTATGATGGCCATATCTTTTTTGCTAAAAGTAAATATAGTACTGTTTGGAAAAGAAAAAACTTTTTTTTCAGATGCAATAACCCACTTTCGATTCAAGGCTGTGCCAATGCGAGAAAAACGCTGTACCATCACGTCATGTGACATTAGAATTTTATTCATTTCCGGAAAGTACTTTCCATAAAGGAACATCTGACTATGATCTAAATATAACCAGTCATAACATTGTTCTGATACACTTTTTCTTAAAAACTTCAACAATTTCCCATCAAAACGAACAGAGAACAAGGGGTGAATGAACGGATTGCAAAAACAATTTCTGATCTTGACGCCGGTGGAATTTGGACATACTTTCAGTACTTTCACATTATCATTAGGAGGTATATAATAAGAATCCCAACAATACTTATAGTAAACTAAATCAATCTGGCAACTGACAGATAATTGCTCCAACAAAAGACGTGTAAAGTTTTCACCACCGGCCCGATTACTAGGAAGATAAGGAGTAAGAAACAATATTTTCACATTAATAAAATATTAGAAAAGAATAGGGTTCATTTTTTCTAAATAGATATTGCTCCAATTATTATATCTCAAAAGATGATTTTTGAGGCAGTAAAAATTCGAAAGCTTTTATTATACGTTGAGCACACAAATCGAAATCAGATTCACAATCATCATTTAAGCAAACAATCGCTTTCGATTGATGGAGTATCAACTTTTCCACATCATCTATCACATTCATATTTACATTATATTTTATTGAATCATGTAGTGATACTGGGGAAAAATCTCCTTTGACCAACTGCCAATATCTAAATAAGTATTGATTAACATCTTGCATATTCCGAAACCGATTAGAACATGTTTTATCCAAAGTTTCGTAATTTTTTTCCCAAACTTCATTTAAAGTTGATTTCAAGAAAGAATTAGGAAGATGCGGATCTATAAAGCCTGTAAAATTAGGCCACGGTAACAAAAGAATCGTTCTAAAAAGACGGCATCCATATTTCCAGTTTATCCATTTAGATGGATGAGAAAACATTACATCTCTTTTCTGGAAAAAACCATTAATTATCAACAAATTATTCAGTATTATATGACCTATTGAATTCATAGAAATCGCATTTAATATTGCAGCATCACAAGGCAACCCGTTTTGAAAGAAACGATTTGAACCAACTGGTCTTAGTAAAAAAGTATCATCGTTAAAATAAACAAAATGCTCAGCAAGTCCCTCAATACGATGTAAATTCAATTCTATTGTATGAGAACTAAAAGTTGGAAGATATTTGCGAGGAATAAAATCTGAATGTTTCACAAAATTTAATTTTGGAGCATCAAGGTTCAACCAATCGGGAATATGCCCACATGTGACAAAATGAATTTTATTAACCCATGGAGCAAAGTGTTCAACAGATCTAAACCAATATTGAAGATTATTCCAATCTCTAAATCTCATCACTCTTTTATCCCCATCTCCAGTTGAAGCATATTTTAAAAATTCACTTCTCCATTTCACATTATTACCATCCACCCAAATCAATACAAAATCTATTTTATCCATTTTACTTTAATATATGAAAACATAATAATCCATATCATTAGAGAAGTCGCATTTGCCAGATGTACAAAAAGAGATTCTGAAAAGCCATAAAACAGAACAGAAAAAACAATTGGCATATAGCCAAGAATTTCATCATAATGAAACTTTATGCACTTATAGTATAAATAATAAAAAACAAGTACAAACAAAATCCCAAAATCTAAGACTAAATGTAAATAAGAGCTATCAAGCAGACCTTCCGACATTAATTCTGTACCAATCAAATAGTGAATCCATGATATCCTATCAAGCACCGATCTAAAAAACGATAGTCTACCCGATAAAAAAACATTCACTATTTCATAATATTCAAAATAACATAAATACCATGTTAATGCTATCAATAACGCAGGTGTAACCAACAGCAAGAAACGGAAAAAAGGTTTTGTCAACAGATTTATTTTAAGAAATATATAGAAAGTAAAGAAACAGACCATTGCAGCTAAAAATGTTTTAGAATCTGTATAAATGTAAACTGTCAAAGTAACATAAGTTGCAATAAGCAAAAAAAGAAAATCTTTTTTGCGATGTAAAACAATATACAAGTACATCAACACCCCATATACATATAAAGAAAATCTATTACTTTGCCCAAATCCAAAATCAGACCGATACCTAAGTTCACCTAATTGTGTCACATAACATTCACGCATAATATATAAACTTCCATCTAACGTGCTGACATAAATGAATAATAGTAAAATAAGAGAAACTGACAGATTTACTATTGCGAAACAAGACAAGTCCATTTTTCTTAAAGAATAAGATACTAATATTATCAATACCGCAGACATTGAGTAGGGGCAGAGACACAATACGCCACAAAGAAGTAGCAAAAAAAATAAATTATAGCGTGTTAAACGAAGCAATATGATGAAGAGAGTCAATAGTAAAACCCCAAATCGAAGCAAAGGGGTCTCTAATTCAAAGACTACATCTAATATGAATTTACAATTTATCAATAGACAAAGCAATATACTTCCTATCAAATATAGCTTTCCCTCAATTCCTTTGTAATAGTTATAATTTGAAGCTAAAATTCTCATAAAGAAATTCATATAACCGTAAGACAGCTTTTTTAGCATGACTAAAAAAATGCCTAAAAGAGACTATAAATTCTGCAAGCGAAAGGTTACCAGACAAAGCTAATTTTATACATAATTTGTTCCATGATGTTCCAAATACAGAGGCATTTTTTAGGTTATGGAATTGCTCTGTATATTCCAATTGAGACAATTTTCCACATACTATTGCAGCAAATGCTAGTCTGGACTGCATAATCAACAATTCAGAAGCATATAAATCTTTATTCAAAATGAGAGAGAGATTATCAAAAAATATCTTTTCTCTCTGATAAGCCGTACTCCTATATCGAATTGTGATAGAATTAGCATTAGTAGAACGGTCATAGTAATAGAAAGCACTATCTAAATACGTTATTTTTAATGGGTTTTGCAATAACAATAGCCAAGTATATAGATCTTCACAATAATTTATTCCTACTGGAAAATGCACTTCATATTTTGTATAGCATGACAATCGAATCAATTTATTGCAGCAACTTCCATGAAGAGTCCGAAATAAGTCCTTTAATACATCCCCGTGAAATAACGAAGTCGGTTTCTGTATCACATATTTAACTTTTGATCTATGAACTTCAAAATAGTCACATATAACCAAATCAACATTATCCTTTAATGCAGTTTGATAAAGCATCTCTAGCATATTAGGAGATACCCAATCATCCGGATCCACATGGATTGAATATATTCCTTTTGCATTTTCAATACCAAATTGTCGTGTAGCACTCACACCTTTGTTCTCGTTATGAAAAGTCCTTACTCTATTATCTTTTTCTGCATAACAGTCACAAAGAACCCCAGAAGAATCAGGACTTCCATCATCTATCAACAAAAGCTCAAAATCTTGGAAAGTCTGACATAACAAACTATCAACACATCTGGTCAAATAGTTTTCAGCTTTATAAACTGCAACAATTACGGATATTTTAGGCTGATCATTCATTCTAAACCTCAACTTATCTATTTACCAGTTTATCTTAAAGCTATAAAGTTCTTCACCAAGAGATAGCTTTTTAGCAATAAACGATTCACATAAAAAACAATAGGAAACAAATATTTCTTTTCAGCAATAGAATGCATCAAATTTAAAAAGTCAGGATGCATGGAAAAAGGTCTCAAGTAGAAATAATCTTGTACAACTCTTTCTGGAAAATATTTTCTCTGTGCTCTTTTCCTTTCTTGCATTCTCATCTCTCTAGTAGAAGCATTTGCACTGATACCATCCGTATTATAAGATACTATTATATCTTCAATTCTTTTAACTGAGCAATTCTCATAAACCATTTTCTTAAGAAAGAAGTCATAATCAGCAAAAATTTTAAAACTTTCATCATACAATTCTGTTGAAAACAAATCTCTCCGAATAAAAGTTGCTTGATGGTTAATACTCCCCCAAGCTTCCAATGCTAACATCGTCACAGGAGAATTTTCATTAAATTCAGTATATCGCTTATTCTTAAATTGATAACACGTATTTCCCCATATTATTTGAGCCTCATTTGTTTGCCTCGCAACATTCTCCAGCACTGTATCTGAGAAAAAAGTATCACCTGAATTCATAAAGTTTAAATACTCCCCATGCGAAAGCAATATTCCTTTATTCATCGCATTATAAATGCCTTCATCTTGTTCACTAACCCAATAATCTATCTCATTTTGATAATCTTTTATAACATCAACACTACCGTCTGTAGAACCTCCATCAATAACAATGTACTCAAAATTTCTATAACATTGTTTTACAACGCTTTCAATAGTCAAACGCAATCCGTGAGCATTATTGTAATTTACAGTAATAATAGTAAATTTATGCATATTCATTTCTATTTATTCCAAATTCCAACAGCTTTCCTTGTCACTATTTTACCAATCTGTATTTTGCCTACTATAGCTTGTATAATATACACGAACATAGGAACCAGCAACGCCCCCTTAACTCCAAAAGCGCGACAATTAATCTCTAACAACAATATTGAGCTAAGTGCAAAAATGACATAAACAATTAACTGAACACGTATTTTTCCTGTTCCATTTATTAAATACATATACATATTTCCTGCTATTTGCAACAGTATAAAGACACCCATACAGACAGATAAAGAAAAAGGGATATGAATCAAATCACCAATCCACCAATCATATAAAACGGAAGACAATAAAATCA
>CAQBGY010000178.1 GCA_948759685.1 uncultured Eubacterium sp. | reverse complement strand
TGATGGTATACCCAATAATAAATACTTTGGTACTATACAAAAAGGATTGATTGATGCAGGACTGCCAGAAAGATTCATCAAAAAAGACCGTACCGCCAGAATGTTGGTCGATATGGATATTGATATTATAGTTGACAGGTATTTTATAGAAGAAACTAAAAAAGGGACTACAGAACTTGCAAAAATGATACAGTGGAAACTTATGGAAAAATATATAAAAAAAGACGAAGAAGCTTGCAGCTTGGTCATGGTCGTTTATAAGCTTATCAATCTTGTGATTCCTAATGAAACGCAAGATTTGTATACCGCAAATGAAGTGCTTGAAAAGGTTCTTGAAAATAACTTGCCAGAGGATGTCAAAAACTCGTCCACTTATGCAAGATATATCACCACACTTGCAAAAAGCGTAATAAGTGTTGAAGAAGAGTTCCCAAATTTCTATGCCCTCACCCAGCAGATGCGGCAGGAAAAAACTCCGCAAAGCATCATGGACGAGACAACCAAAATATTGAAACAGCTACAGGACGCTGTGGAAATATCAAAATCTGATGCCGAATCCACCTCCTGCCAGAACATGATGAATGAAATCGCAAAAGTAATGCTCAAAATCCAACAGGTTTTAAAAAAACCCATTCAGAAAAATCCTGTAAAATAACAATTTTATTCCCTTTGATTTACCCCTGTGTATTTATTAGTTTGAATACACAGGGGTTTTCTAATTACAAAATCATTTTAAATCGTTCAGAAAATCCATGCAAAACAAGCCGCCCATTCAGCGTGCCATTCAGTTCCATTCTTTTTATAATGAAGCCACAAACACACGGAAAGGAGACAAAATGAAAAATCCAACACTTATAGAAACAATCAGAATTCTTGAAAGATACTTTTCAAAAATGAATGAACACTTTTTTGAAAATGAACTTTCAAAACCAGTTATAACAGTTACGCCAGACAAAACAAAAAAGTCACTCGGCTGGTGTACCTCATGGAAAGCATGGAAAGAATCTGGCAACACAGAAGACGGCTATTATGAAATCAATATCTGTTCCGATTTTCTAAACCACCCCATTGTAGAGATTTGTGAAACGCTCCTGCATGAGATGGTGCATCTCTACAACGTTCAAAAAAATGTGAAGGATTGTTCCCGTAGCGGAACATATCACAATACAAGATTTCGTGATGCCGCTACAGCGCACGGATTATTAGTAGAGAAAGATGAAAAATACGGCTGGTGCTATACGGAACTAAATGATGAAGCAAAAACATTTGTACAATCCTTTGCTGATTCATCCATCAATTTATATCGTACAGAAGGAGACAAGCCCCAAAAGAGCGCATCAAAGTCAAGAAAATATTTTTGCCCGAACTGCGGAAACTCTGTACGGGCAACAAGTGAGGTGGATATAATCTGCGCCGGGTGCAAGATACCATACGAGTTAGAAAAAAAGTGAAGCACGGGGGAGATTCCGCTCCCCCACCATTCAGAAAAACTGTGTAAAATCAACCGTCTATTCAGTTAGGTTTTGAGAACCGCACAGTGTATCTTATAGGAAAACAAGGAAGTGGTGCATCCTTGAAAATAAAATTTCAAAACAAGGAGGACAAGAAACAATGTCGACTATACCAATTAAATACTGGAGGATGCCAATGGGGTGCATAACCCCCAAAGCATCCGATAGGGATGTAGAGGTACAAGGTACTTCTATCAGATATAAAAGAGGGGAGGATGGAAAAGCCACAATGGAAATAGAGGGCTACAATCTTGATTTCTTGGCAATCAAAGGCTGTAGCCAGACCGTGAAGCTACCTCTAACTGCCAAAAAAGCTGTGGAGGAACTTCAAAAATTGCTGGCGGACAAGCAAACGCTTGTACATGTAAAGCTTATTGCCCCCGTCCTGCGCCCCTACTCAATGTATCGAAACGGTGAATTATTTACGGGCATAAGCGTAACCGCTGATGGATTTGAGGTCACGTCAACGGAGAAGCCCGAAGTTGATGATGATTTAATCGACTTCGAGTAACAACAGCAGCTAACGCAGAAAACAGGGGGAAAGCACCACCCCCCTATCTGCAAAACTGAATCTTGAAAACTGAATAAAGGAGGAAAACAAAATGCTGTTAGAGACAACACAGCTTGTCTATTACAAAATCCTTTTTGTGATATGGCAAGCAATAATATACTATGCGGATTTGCTGGACTTTGAAACCCCAGAGAATCCGCTTGATATGTACGCAGAAATTTTCCACATCGGTGAATGGTCTTTCGTCCATATCGAACTCTGTGCAGATATGGAGGAAGGGGCATATGATACGAACAAGATAAAAGAAACTCTACGGGAGTACATGGCAATCGTGCTTCTGCCAGAATCAGAAATCCCACCGTATAGCAACGGTGACGAGATTGTAGAATCTGTTCACTTACACAGTGTACGGCATGATGCAGAAAAAGGAAACCTAAATCTGGATTTCCTTTACATCAACAATTCTGCATCCTACCAATTAATGAAGATAGGAGGGTATAAGATATGAGCACAGAAACAGTTAAGCAGTTATTAAAACAGGCAGCACAATCTGCCTGCAAAGGATTGAAAGAATTATGGAAAGGGGCAAGAAATGTTGCTGTAGCACTCCATAAGGACTACAGTGACGCACAGCAGATAAAGCTGAACCAGATTCAGCAGAACAACAGCGTTAGAATGTTGAACCAGATTCGTTGGGAATTATTCTGCGTTATCTGCGGCAGAAAATACCCCTATCTGCAAATTGTACAAATTGTAGAGGACATTGTACCACTCCGAATCAGCCCTCCACAAGTGGGGATTTTGTTGGGCGAATCCACCCAACAACGTCCGTCATTTGCGCTACCGCAGGTGAAGGATAAAATAAACAGTGACATAGAAGCCTTTCGGCAATGGATAATAATGAACCATCAACAGTCATTGTACCCCTGTATCATGGCAGGTATGTACATAGCAGACATTAAGCCAAACGGCATTTATGCCGTGCTTACTGTAGCGTTTCCACAAAGATAAGTATAATTCTGGCATCCGAAAGGGGGTGGTCTAAAGATGCCAGAACCATCAGAAAAAAATGCAGACAAGAAAAAAGCTGGTTACGATAAGCAGCGAGACCAGTTTCTATGCTGCATCAATAACCCTCTTGATTACGGATGTACCCACGAAACAATCAAGCAGATTATCCGCCAGAAATTCAAGCATGTAATATTTTACTGCATGGCTGATGAAATTGCAGAGACGGGTACACCCCATATCCATCTGTATATTCTGCTGTCAAAGAAAAAACGCTGGTCTGCTGTACAGAACGCTTTCCCACATGCCCACATAGAAGCAGAGGTACGGGGCACGCCACAGCAAGTTGTGGCATACATAAAGAAAGAAAGCCACAGTGACAAACAGCATACACAGGTCAAAGATTCCTATGAGCAATGGGGGGAACTTCCGGCAGTCCTCCCCACTGCAAATAAGAATGAGATTTTACTACAGATAGAATCCCTCATAGCAGAGGATTTAAAGCCAGAGGAAATCATGGAGAAGTCTATACTTTTTCGGCAGTATGAAAATATTATCCGAAAAAGTTTCTTTTCCAGACGTTACGCAAGGACACCCCCAAAGCGTGACATAAAAGTATACTGGCATGTGGGGGCTTCTGGTTCTGGCAAGTCCTACACATATGTTCAATTATGTGAACAGTATGGGGCTGATGAAATATTCTTCACCAGCGATTTCACAAATAGATGTTCTGCCTTGATGGACGGATATCAAGCGGAAAAAATACTTTTCATTGATGAACTGAAGCCCTATTGTATGCCATATGAAATGATATTGCAGATGCTTCATGGCTACAGGACACAGCTGCACGCAAGATTCTCAAACGTGTATGCGCTCTATGATGAAGTCCACATAACGAGCATATATACACCCGATGAAATATACAGCAGTATTGTTGAGCGGCAGAATCAAGAGGTTGACAGCCTGTACCAGCTTATGCGCCGTATCACCAGTATCATATACCACTACAAAGACAAGAAAGGTTATCACACCTTTGAGATGCCGCCGGACAAGTTCAAATCCCACACGGATTTACAAAAGAAAGCACAGCCAGAAAATGATGGATTTATCCCTTTGCAAGAGGGAACAAAAACACCATTTGACGAACCAGAAAAGCCGGATTCTAAGCAGGAATTTCTGAATCTGGATGAACCGGGCGATATGCCATTCGATTGAAAAGGAGGGAAACAAAATGATTATATCACACGGGAAAAAACTTTCAGCTATAGAGGTAGGAACGGCTGGACTATCCCACGATGGGAGCAACACATTGCTCTGCAATGGCGCAGTAAAGAGGAAACCATATAGATTTTCTAGGATTGTCCTCCATGTGCTGATAGGACAAAATATACTCACGCTCCATGTGGATGATTTATCGCCAGAGGTTGAGGAGCGTTATAAAGAGCTTCGCAGGCGGTTACGTGAGGAGCATATAGTTCCTATCCATGTACCGAGTATATTGATATCAGCATACAGCCATAAAACTTTGCATGGCTTAAAATTAAGCTGTGATTCATTCCAGCTTATATCTGATAAAGAAGCATAAAGCAACAAAGGGATTCCCTACAAAAGATATCCGTAAACATACAGCAGCACCCTTTGGAATCCCAGTCTTAAAAGATTGGGAGGATTTTATGGAACAGAAACCAACTCTCCATGACGAACAATATTTTGTCATGGGAAACAACAAAATAATCATAAGTGAGCATTTTCGGCAGGATGGAAAACCGTTAATATCCATTCTGGAAAAGGTGATTCTGGATGCCGGAAAAATGCCCGAAAGCCGCATAAACACAGCATAAATCATTGAAAAAAAGCCCATTCTGTGATATACTTTTAAGTAGCAAGAAGTATAGTATATCATAAGCGTGGGCTTTCTAAAAAAGGAGGATAAAAAACATGAAGCCCACAACATACAATGCAGCACTTTATTTAAGATTATCCCGTGACGATGGCGAGTCGGGAGAGTCAAATTCCATAGCTACCCAACGTCTCATGCTGCGCAAATATGCAGAACAAAACCATTTCAATACTGTAGATGAATATATCGACGATGGATTCAGCGGCACAAATTTTGAAAGACCTAGCTTCAAGCGCATGATATCGGACATTGAAAACGGTAAAATAAATTGTGTGATTACAAAAGACCTTTCCCGTTTGGGTAGGAACTATCTTTTGACAGGGCAGTATATAGAACTGTTCTTCCCAGCACACAACGTCCGCTACATAGCCATTGATAACGGTGTTGACAGCAACAACGAGCAAAGCAATGAATTTACCCCTTTCTTAAACATTATTAACGAGTTTTATGCGAAAGAAATTAGTAAAAAAATTAAACGTGCTTTCCGTACCAGAAATGAAGCTGGCGCACACTACGGAGCATATGCCCCACTTGGCTATGTCAAAAACCCCGACAAAAAAGGGCATCTTCTTATTGATGAAGAAACACGCTGGATAGTGGAAAAGATTTTCAATCTCGCATTGCAGGGAACAGGAGCCGCAAAGATAACAAGGATTCTGACAGAGGAAAAAGTGCCAACGGCTGGATGGCTGAACTTCCAGAGATATGGAACGTTTGCAAATATCTATGTGGATGCACCGCCAGAGAAAGCTTTCGCGTGGAGTATTGCCATAGTAAAGGAAATCTTAAAATCGGAAACTTATATAGGCAACAGCGTCCACAACAGGCAGTCCAATATTTCGTTTAAAGATAAACGGAAAATAAGAAAATCCGAAAGCGACTGGTGGAGGGTAGAGAACACCCATGAAGCAATCATTTCAAAAGAGGACTTCCAGAAAGTGCAGGAAATGATAGCAAGCCGCCGCTGGAAACAAAAGGATGGAACAACACAGATTTTCTCTGGTCTGGTAAAATGCGCTGACTGTGGCTGGTCTCTCGCCTATGGGGTGAACAGGCAGAACAAAAACCCTTATGCACATTATCATTGCAGCAAATACGGGCAAGGGTTGCGCCAATGCTCCATGCACTATATCCGTTATGATGTCCTTTACAGTTATATCCTTTCCCGTCTGCAATACTGGTTCAATGAGGTACAGCAGAATGAAAGCCAGCTTTTGGAAAGGCTCTTAAAAAGCAGTGACAGCGAGCGCAGTTCAGCAAGAAAGAAAGCTGCATCCGAATTGAAAAAAGCCCAGAAAAGACAGGCAGAAATAGACGCATTGTTCAGCCGGATGTATGAGGACAGAGTAACAGGCAGAATCACAGAGCGCAATTTCTCCATGCTGTCGGACAAGTACCAGACTGAACAGGAAACGCTGGCACAGGCTATAGATTCCTTGCAGCAGCAGCTTGCACAGGATATGCAGGATTCGGCAGACGCTGAAAAATGGATAGCACTCATAAAGCAGTACAAAACCCCCACGGAACTGACCGCCGAACTGCTGAACGCACTCATTGAAAAAATCCTAGTCCATGAAGCATCCAAAGACGAAAACGGGAACAGGGTTCAGAAAGTTGAAATCTACTACCGTTTCATTGGAAAAATTGATTGAATACAATTCTTCCCTGTGACAACAGCCACAGGGAAACACTTCTAAAACAATATCTTTAACTATGTGACACTCCAGATTCCCACTTAGAGATAGTTTGTCTTGAAACCTGAAGTTCCATTCCTAATTCCT
>CAQBGY010000177.1:1702-6718 GCA_948759685.1 uncultured Eubacterium sp. | reverse complement strand
TCTCCCCTAAGCCCTCGGCGTTTGAGAGCGAAATACACCCTACGCACAAACCTTCAGTTTATGCTCCGGGGATTTCGCCCTGCCGGGGCAAATTTGCGCAAGCGCAAATTTACAGTCCGAAAGAGCCGGACTGTATTTATCCATGCCGTCCAAAAGACGGGCGCATGGATGGCACTGCTGCTTACGGCTACATTTCGTGGTAGATATGCAGCATCGCCTGTGGGATTTCACAGAACGAAGTCCTTTTGCGGCTGTCAGAAAGCGACAGACGTGGAATACCCGAATATGGGCATCAGTTCGCAACCAGCCGTCCTATAATTGCTGCTCACAAAAAGTTATGGCGGCAGATTATCTGCAAAAGGAAGGAAGAAAGTATTTATGAGAAGAAATTCATTTATAGAAATGGCAAAGCTGCATAACTTATCGGGGCGTATCACTTATATTTCAAGCCACGCCAAGCAGGAGTATTTGTATGAAGTCTATGCAACGGAGCCGGACAGAGAATTTTGGCGGGAACTTGCAAAGTGTAATCAGGAGGAATTTGAAAAAAGCGGAACGAATGGGAAGTGCATTGAGGCAAGGGAGCTGATGATCGCCCTGCCGGAAAGTTTTATCAACTATGACCATGACTATCTGCTGAAAAGGATGGTGGACGGATTTAATAAACAGTACGGTGTGGAGTGCTTTGCCGCGCTTCATCATAATAAACGGAAAACAAACCTGCATATCCATATGATATTTGCGGAGAGAAAGAGGTTAGAACAGCCGGTAGAAAAAGTTGCCACCCGGAATATGTTTTATGACGAGCAGGGTCATCATGTACGGACTAAGAAAGAGATTCTTGATGGGGATGGGAATATCCGTAAGGACTGTAAGATCATCAAAAAAGGTGAAGTGTATGAGCGTAGGATCTTTACCACAAAAGATGGACGCTTCAAGCAGGAATCTTTTTTGGATGAGGTAAAAGTATTTTATACGGATCTGATTAATCAGATGGCGCTTGATGATAAAGACAGGCTCAGCATCTTTGATAAAAACAGCCCATATCTTGCGACAAAAAAAGTCGGCAAAAATAACCCGAAAGCTGAGGAGATAAAAGCGGACAATGAAATCCGGATGGAATGGAACAGGGCGGTTGACCGTGCGATCGTAAGCGGCGTATCCGAGACGGAGGTTGTGGAACTTAAAAAGACGGAAATTACGGACAGGGTAAAAGAATCCGTGGAGCAGAATGGCAGTAAGCCGGAATTGTTCGGGGATATCGTTAGGGCGGCGGTTGCGTTGCTAGAGCGTCTGATTGCGAAAGCTATGCAGAAAGTGATGGATATAGCGGAAAAAGTTATTGATAAAGCTGTTGATGCCATAAAAGATACATCAAAAGAAATGGGAAGCCCTGTCCAAGCAAAAGATGATCCGACAGTCCAGCCGGAAAAGAAAAAGATACCATTTCCTGTAAATCCGCAGCGTAAAGCTAAAGCAGATGTACGAAATGAAACAGAACAGATACAGTTTCAAAATGCTATGACAGTCAAAAAATCTGTCATTGAGCAGATAAAAGCGAAACAAAAATCTGTTTCTGCTGAAACAAAGCAGTTGGAAATAGAAAGACTGCAGCCGCCAAAGACTTCCATACTTGCAAGTAAATATCCACACTTGAAGGAGATAGACAGCAGGCTTAAAGAACAGAACAAGGCTATTTATGAGCGTGAGAAAAAGCGGAATAAGCTGAAAAAGGAATTATCTGAATGCGTGGGTATTTTTAAGAGCGGCAGGCGGAAGGAATTACAGCAGGAAATTGACAGTATAGACAATCAGATTTTCAATATGAAAAAGAGGCTTTCTTCTATCGTGAAGGAATACAAATTTGATTCTGTTCAGGCATTCTATAAGGAACTGAATGCAGCAAAGAAAGAGTATCTTGAATATCAGGCGGCTCGTGCGGAGGATGATAAAATTTATGGAGATAAGGCAACGAATACTTTGAGCATCAGAGACAGGATTATGCAGAAAGAGCAGATGATTAAAGAAAGGGAGGCAGTCAGGGTGCATCAGGCGAGGCAGAAAGATAAGGGGGCGAGATAAAATGCTTTTATTTTGGCAAATTGAGAATATGCATGGTTTTATATTGTTTTGTATTGCATTTAAAAGGAATCCAAAGTATAATATCTCATATAATTTGATGTATGAAAGGATGGACATTTTGAAAGAACTGATTCAATTACAGTCTTTTCCAGTGCAGACTACGCTTAAAATCTTGTTGCAGGACAAAACTACAAAAAAGAATATCATCTGGGCAACAAGTAGTTATAAAATGTTTGGAGAACAATATGCAGACGATAAGCAGATAACAGTGGAAGCGCTGATAGGTCTTAACCCGATTATGTTACAGCCGAGGATTATGAAAGCAATGGAACAGCAACAGGAGCGCACAAGAAATTATGCAGAGGTGTTTACGCCGATATGGATCTGCAATAAAATGAACAACTATTGTGATGAAGAATGGTTTGGCAGAAAAGATGTATTTAATGCCCTTAATGAGAAAATATGGAATACAACGCAAGAGAAAATAGAATTCCCAGCAAATAAAACATGGCAGGAATACGTTGATTCAAAACGGTTGGAAATTACCTGTGGTGAAGCTCCATATATTGTTTCCAGATATGATGCCGCTACTGGCGAATTAGTTCATATAAAGGACAGGATAGGCATTTTAGACAGGAAATTAAGAGTAATTAATGAAAATACAGACAATGAGGAAGAATGGTTTAAATGGACGATAAGAGCTTTCCAAAGTGTATATGGCTATGAGTATCAGGGAGATAATCTTTTAATCGGCAGAATCAATCTATTAATGACCTTTGCTGATTATCTATATGATAGGTGGAATAGAGAGGCAACTGTTGACGAACTGAAAAAAATAGCGAATATCATCGCATGGAATCTCTGGCAGATGGATGGCCTAACAGGTACAGTTCCGTTAGGCAATCCAATGGAAGAAGTACATCAATATACACTTTTTGAGTTCTTTGATAATGCATTAACGGAACAGAAGAACAATAAAACGCCAAAATGTAGAATATTTGATTGGAGAGGAAGCAATCAATCTATTTTATATGAATCATTGAAAAATGGAAGATAATGTTAGTTAAAAAAGAACATTTAATTATCGAAAAGGAGGATATCATGAAATTTGACTTTATAATAGGAAATCCGCCATACCAAGATGAAACTCTGGGAGATAATAAAGGATATGCGCCACCAGTTTATCATAAATTCTTGGAAAGCGCCTATGAAATAGGCGAAGTTGTAGAAATGATTCATCCAGCAAGATTTCTCTTTAATGCTGGAAGTACGCCTAAACAGTGGAATGAGCGTATGCTTCAAGATCCACATTTGAAAGTATTGTATTTTGAGCAAGATAGCAGCAAAGTATTTAGCAATACAGATATTAAAGGCGGGGTGGCTATTACATACCACGATAAATCTGAAAGCATTGGTGCAATAGGGACTTTTACCCCATATAATGAGCTAAACTTAATACTGAAAAAAGTTGAAACACAATATCATTTTTACAGCTTTAGTGATATAGTTGTTACTGCATATTCATACAGATTTACAGATAAAATGCATAATGACCATCCAGAAGCTATTGGACAATTGAGTAAAGGTCATGCTTTTGATATGAAATCAAATATATTTGAACGACTGCCACAAATATTCTTTGATGAGAAGCCCAATGATGGAGAAGAATATATACAGATTTTAGGACGGGCTAATAATGAAAGAGCATATAAATATGTAAGAAGAGATTATATCAACACTGTTAGCAATTTAGATAAATATAAAATATTTTTATCAAAGGCAAACGGGATTGGCGTTTTAGGGGAGGTTTTATCAGCGCCTATATTATGCGGTCCCGGAGTTGGTTCTACGGAAACATTTTTGAGTATTGGCTCATTTAGTAATATTGATGAAGCAGAAGCAGCTTTAAAGTATGTAAAAACAAAATTTGCAAGAGCATTATTAGGAGTTCTTAAAACAACTCAGGACATAACGCCAGAGAAATGGAAATGTGTTCCATTGCAAGATTTTTCAGAAGCATCAGATATTGACTGGAATACATCTATAGCCAATATAGACAGGCAGCTTTACAGTAAATACAGATTATCGGAAGAAGAAATCAATTTCATCGAATCCAAGGTAAAGGAGATGGAATAATGGCGAAAATAAGTATCAATACCACTCAAAAAGTCATTCCTATGATTTATGCCTATTCCACGCCTGAAATAGCCAGACATGATGGATGGGTAAAAATTGGATATACAGAAAAGCAGACTACAGAACAAAGGCAGAAACAGCAATCCCATACTGTAGATGTTGAATTAAAGGAAGAATGGAAAGGAAATGCTATCTTTGAAGATGGCTCTGGTGAGATATTCCATGATTCAGATTTTCATGCCTATTTAAACAAATTGGGGATTGAAAGAAAAAAGGACACAGAATGGTTTCATATTGATGGTCCGGCTTCAAAAGCAGAATTTAATAAGTTCCGTGAGAGTAGGGGGATACTGAAAGATATTGATGAAGTGATTCCTTATACTTTGCGCTATGAACAGAAAAAAGCTGTTGAGCAGACTGTTAATTATGCCAAAGACCATGAAAAAGGTGAATTTTTATGGAACGCAAAGCCACGTTTTGGCAAGACATTATCTGTCTATGATTTTTGCAGGCAGGTTGACGCGCATAATATTTTAATCGTCACCAATAGACCTGCGATTGCAAATTCATGGTATTCAGATTATGAAAAGTTTCTGGGAAATAAATCAGGTTTTTTATTTGTGAGTTCTACAGAATCACTGAAAGGTAAAAAGCATGTCATATCAAGAGAAGAATACAGAAAGATAGCGGCAGTATCTGGTGAAGAACTGTCTGGCTGTATAGAATTTGTAAGTCTACAAGATTTAAAGGGTTCTATGTATTTTGGCGGAGATCGGAAGAGCGTCTGTAGGGAAAGAG
>CAQBGY010000177.1:0-1692 GCA_948759685.1 uncultured Eubacterium sp. | reverse complement strand
ATGTATTTTGGCGGTCAATATGACAAACTGGAAGAAATCAGTGATGACCCCAAGAAAGGAACCGTATGGGATGTTCTGGTTATTGATGAAGCACATGAGGGTGTAGATACATATAAATCAGATGTAGCGTTCGATCATATCAAGCGTAAATTTACGTTGCATTTATCAGCAACACCTTTTAAAGCGCTGGCAAATGACAAGTTTCCGGAATCAGCAATTTTCAACTGGACGTATGCCGATGAACAGAAAGCAAAAAAAGAGTGGGATGGAGAAGATGAAAACCCATATAAAAATCTTCCACAACTAAATCTGTTCACTTACCAAATGTCAGAAATTATCAAAGAAGAATTGGAGCAGGGAATAGAAATTCAGGGAGAGACAGAGGAATATGCTTTCGATTTGAATGTTTTCTTTGAAACAAAAAATGGGAAGTTTGTTCATGAAAGCTCTGTTGACAGGTTTTTGAACGCACTGACAAAACAAGAAAAATTTCCGTTCTCTACACAGGAATTGAGAGACAAATTAAAACATACATTTTGGCTGTTAAATCGTGTTGACAGTGCAAAGGCTCTGGCTAAAAAGCTGGAAGAGCATTCGGTGTTCAAGGATTATAAAATCATCCTTGCCGCTGGCGATGGCAAACTTGATGATAGCGAAGAAACGGAGAAATCTTTTGATAAAGTGACAAAAGCTATCGCAGAAAACGAAAAGACCATCACGTTATCGGTAGGGCAGCTTACTACTGGCGTTACAATTCCAGAATGGACGGCGGTTTTGATGTTAAGCAATATCAAGAGTCCATCACTGTATATGCAAGCGGCATTCAGGGCACAGAATCCCTGCCTGTTTCAAGAACATGGACAGTATTATAGGAAAGAAAATGCTTATGTATTTGATTTTGACCCTGCCAGAACACTTACTATCTTTGAGGAATTTGCGAATGATTTATCTCATGATACATCAGATGGCAGGGGAGATATGGACAAGCGCAAAGGCAACGTGCGTACTTTGTTGAACTTTTTCCCTGTCATAGGTGAAGATGAAAATGGAGAAATGATAGAGCTTGACGCTGAAAAAGTGCTTTCTATCCCTAGAAAGATTCGTTCACAAGAAGTTGTAAGGCGTGGATTCATGAGCGATTTCCTGTTCCAGAATATTTCTAACGTGTTCCATGCGCCTATGGAAGTGATAGAGATTATTCAGCAGTTTACAGCAGTGCAAGAGCCAAAAAGCAGTGTGAATATCACTCCACAGACAGAGGATGAACTGTTTCTTGATAAAAGTGGAGAGGTTTCCCTGACTGACGATTATGTTATCGGCAAATCAACAGAAGTTTTTGGAGAGAAAATATTTGATGATGTCCCTGAAAAATTAAAGAGCGTGATTGATGGGATTCAAGCCGCAAAAGATGATGAAGAATCTGAACCGTTGGATTATTTAAAAGATATTTTCCATAAAGAAGCCGTTGGCGCAGTGATGGAAACAGCGCAGTACGGATATGGATCTGATTTGCGCCCGTCTGATAAAAAGCGTCTGGAAAAGAAATTGAAAGCTGATTCAGATCATATCATCAATAAAGCTTACGGAGATTTATCTATCACCAATAAAAAGTTAGAGAAAGAGCATGATGAGCTTTTATCTCTATGCGCTACTGAAAATGATGTAAAAGCAGTAAATGAGGAATTTGAGGAA
>CAQBGY010000176.1 GCA_948759685.1 uncultured Eubacterium sp. | reverse complement strand
TAAAATCCCCAGACAGCAACTTTGTCAATTTTCCTAAAGTTGGTGCATATGGGGGTATGGCATCTGTGGATTGGCAGATGCCATACTTTACAAAAGGAGAGATATATCATGATAGAAAAACCATTTATTCATTGCTTTCGGACATATAACTGTTGTTATTTTTATGATTTTAACACGAATGCAATCGTCAGGATACCGGAAAGTATATACAATTTTTTGTATGAAATGGAGAAATTGAAACCGATAGCAGTACCTGCTGAAATGGAAGATAAGATAGATTGCCTAAAAAGAATGGGGTTTTTATCTGCGCATCGTTGGAAGAAAATAGAACATCCAGCGACCAGACTATTAAATAATTATTTGGAAAGTTCTGTACAGTCGCTTACATTACAAGTGACACAGCAATGCAATTTGAAATGTGAATATTGTCCGTATTCAGGCGGTTTTTATAATAGACAGCATAGTAACAAGAAAATGTCTTTTGAAATGGCAAAAAAGGCAATAGATTATTATATTTTACACTCTTATGACATTCCGGCTGCGCAGATTGGTTTTTATGGCGGTGAGCCGTTAATTGAATTTGAACTGATTAAAGAAATAGTTAGATATGTTGCTTCCGAATATTATGGCAAGGAGGTTAAGTATTTTATCACAACGAATGCCACATTACTTACGGAAGATAAGATAGATTTCCTAATGGACAATGATTTTGTGCTAACCATCAGTTTGGATGGTCCAAGACAATATCATAACAAAAATCGTCACAAAATAGACGATTCAGGTTCCTTTGATACGGTTATGGATAACATTGCAGTACTGCACCAGAAATATCCTGACAAGAAAGATAATATACAATTTAACTGTGTTATTGATCCGGAAATGGATTTGAAATGCCTGAATGATTTTTTTATTCGGGAAGATAATTTAAAGGAATATCGGGTGCTGTATAATTCAATCTCAAGAGAAGGTATGAAGGAAAAAGACAGATTCCTTCCAGGCAATTCATATTTTGAACAGTATGAATATGAAGTGTTTAAGATGTTGTATTCAAAATATGGAAAAGTAAAAGGAATAGATGTTTCTTCTATTGTTGAGGCATATTTTTGGCAGATAAAAACTACATACAGGAATAGAAGCGTTACTGGACTACAAGAGGAATATTCTCATCCCAGTGGACCTTGTATTCCGGGAATACATAAATTATTTGTAGATGTACAAGGAAATTATTACCCTTGCGAAAAGGTCTGTGAAACATCTAAGGATATGATTATTGGTAACGTAGAAAATGGATTTGATGTACAGCAGGTTGATAAATTGCTTAATATTGGCAGGACAACTGAGGAACAGTGCAGAAATTGCTGGTGTGCAAAATATTGTTTTTTATGTGCAGCACATTTGGAAGAAGGAAAGACAGAGCGATCTGCTGAAAGGCAAAAACATTGTAGCAAAGTAAAAAAATCCGTTGAAAATGATTTTATTGACTACTGTGTGTTGCAGGAAATTGACGGATTTGATGATGAAATAACGGTCTTATAGGAGTATCAGTATGAAAAGAAAAAAAGCCTTAATATTTCCGTATGATATATCCTGTGTGCATATGATTATCAATCGAAGCATGATTTTGGAATATGAAATTTCTCATGTGGTTTCGTTGAAGAGCTGGGGATATTGCGACAAGGATGCGGGAGCGCATTTGAAAATACATACAGGGATAAATGTTTCAGATGATTTTGAAACAGCACTTGCCAAAGTGGATGCTGTAATTATCACAGATAGCATTATTCCTTTGGATGTTTGTTTAATGCAGATGTATATGGAAAAAGCTATACACGCAGGTAAGCAAGTATTGGACAGCAGAAGTGTTGTTGAACAACCATTTGCATGTAAAAACAGCTTGGCTAATGGTGAGATTCCCCAAATCAAGGATATAGATAAGCCATTGGTTGTAGTTGCGGGAACAGGAACAAATACGGGAAAATTTGACACGCAGCTTTATGTGAGAAAAATATTTTTAGATGAAGGATATAAGGTTTCACAGATTGGAAGTAAACCCAATTGCGATCTTTGGGGATTTCATGGCTTTCCCCAATTTATGATTGGGAAAAACAGTGGGGAAGAAAAGATATTGATGTTTAATCAATATGTTAATTACATTGCCAGTGTCGAAGATCCAGATATTATTATTATCGGCGTACCTGGAGGAATAGTGCCAATCAGCAACAAAGTATATGATGATTTTGGACTTATGAATTATATGGTTTCTAATGCAGTCAAGCCGGATTATGTTATTTTAAATACAGGATTTGTTGATTATAACAAAAGCTACATTGAAACAATGACAGAGGCTGTAAAGAATAGGTTTGATTATGAAGTGGACAGTGTTTTTTTGTCAAACTTTTGTATTAACTGGGAGGTGACAGATGTATTGAATAGATTAGTATATATGACACTCCCGCTTGATGTTGTAAATCAAGATGCAAAGGAATGTGGATGCTATTCCTTATATTGTGAAGAAGATGCTGATTGTTTTAAGAAAAATATGCTTTCTACATTGGAAGGATATAGCAACATTGATGTGATGTAGGGGAGAAGGTATATGATTGAAAAAATAAGGCAGATAATAGCAGATATAACAAAAAAAGATTTTAGTGATATTGACGAAGATGTATCTTTATTTTCTTCTGCTGTTGGAATTAAAGCAAGAGATGTTTTGTGTTTGTTTTTAGAGATAGAAAAGCGATATGGTGTTATTATAGATGCCGATAAGATAAACGATCCGAATTTTTTTACTTTGAAAGCTATAGCGGTGGAAATAGAAAAGAATAATTAAGTTTGATAATAAAAATTTATTTAAAACATCAAACAGTTTTTTATAAGGGGGGGGGTAGATGCATTAATATAACGGATTGATATGTTATGAAAGAAATGAAAACAGGAGGTTAGTGTTATGGCAATGGAAATTAACGGTATTTACAACAATGTGTACGAGAGTACATATACAACGCAAAAACAGGAAACAGAAAAGAAGCAGGTTGCGGTAAGAAATGAAAGTTCAGAAAAGGCGGCTGCGCAGAAAAATTCCACAGTAGGAAATGATAAGGTGGAAAGTACAGCAGACTATGCGAAAAAATTGGAAAAACTTGTTTCAAGTGTGAAATTCCGTGTAGGGAGTGCCTGTGTATCTGCTAAAAATGGCAAGTCACTGACCGTTAGTCCTCAGCTTTTAGAAAAAATGCAGAATGATCCTGAAAAAGAGAAGGATATGAGAGATATGATAAAAGGCGTTGAGGTTATGTCTAAATTGGCAGAAAGCATAACGAAAGCCAGCGGTTGGACTATAGTGTATCAGCACAGTTATATTGATGAAAATGGAAAATATCATTGCAGAATGCAAACCAGAAATGATGGTATGTTGAAATTGAGCGATAAACTCCGTGAAGAAAGGCGGAAAAATTCGGAAAAGCTAATTGAAAAGTCAAAAGAAAAAGCAACAGATAAACGAGAAGAATTACAGGAAGCATTAGAGGAAAATAAATCTGAAACAGAGGATAAGAAAACAGTTAGAGAACAGGAAAAATCAGACATTATCATCGTCAAGGAAAATACGACACTGAAAAAAGTGGAACAAATGCTTTTAGAAAAATTAAATAATTCCGAAAACGGAGAAATTTACCTTGATGATGACGATATGCAGATGATTCTTGATACAGCAAAAGAAGAGGCGCAAGGACAGACAGATAAGGTCAAAAATCCGGTTATGATAGGAAACAAATTTGATATACAGATATAGATTAAGGATAGCTGCAATCTTGTCATATGAATACATAATAATACCTTGCAATAACAAAATTGAATGATGAACTATAAGATTTTCTTATGAACCGAATGTGTGTTGATAAGGAGATTGTCTTATAGAAATAATGAAGATGGAGGTGAATAAGATGAAAAAATTGGGTAAGAAAATAGTAAAATGTGAAAACACCCTGACTGCATTTTGTGCTACGTGTACCTGTGATTTTGTTACTTGTACATGTAAGAGCAACAGCTATGATCCAACAGGAACATACTTTTCTGGCAATGCAACAATACAGCAAAAAGGTCCGAATCTGCCTTACATTTTGTAATAATGTTGTAGTATTTTTGTGATGCACAAAGAGAGAGTTGGATTGTTAATACACTTGCAGTTCAACTCTCTTTACAGTGGAGGTAAAAATGAAAATCAAAAAACCGTTGATATTTGTATTTGAATTATATACGAAGTATTATTTGTATGATGTGAATACTAAAATGATTGTTGGGATAAGCAAAGACCTATTTGTTCTTTTGCAGAATGCGAAAGAAGATTACATAGAAATTCCAAATAATCTCAAAAATGAAGTAAATAAACTTTTAAAATATGAGATTTTCAGTGAACCAAACTTTGATTATGAAATAAAATATCCGCAATCGGAACTTATAGAAGACATACTCAAAAGTTGTATGCGAACCATTACGCTTCAAGTTACGCAAAACTGTAATTTGCGTTGCAAGTATTGTGTTTATTCCGGAAGTTATGAAAACCGCACACATAGTAATAAAAGGATGGATTTTGAAACAGCTAAAAAGACAATAGATTTTTTGTATGAACATAGTAGCCTTTCAGAGTCTGTTGGTGTGGGCTTTTATGGCGGTGAGCCGCTTCTTGAAATAGAACTGCTTAAAAAATGTGTGGATTATGCAAAAAAAGTGTTTTATGGTAAGGATTTGAATTTTACTGTAACAACAAATGCCACATTGCTGACGGATGAAGTAATGGATTTTCTTGTAGAAAATGATTTTTATGTTACTGTCAGCTTTGATGGACCTCAAAAAGTACAGGATAAAAATAGGGTTATGGCAGACGGTGGAAAAGGTTCTTATATTATTGTAATGAAAAATGTTGAACGCTTTCTGCAAAGGTATCCTGAATATTTTGAGAAAATTGGATTTAATGTGGTTTTAGATCCATCAAATGATTTTAATTGTTCCAATAACTTTTTTATGAATTATGAGATGATTAAAAAAAATAGTGCAAGAGGTGTTTTGGTAAGTACAGAGGGGTTAAAAAAGGATTTGGAATATGACGATTCGTTCAATATTGCTTATAACTACGAAATGTTTAAAAATTTTTTATGGAGTTGTGGAAAAATACATGATGTGGGAAGCAAGCTAACAGTAGCCTATATTGAACAGATAGAAAAATTAGTTGCGGACAGAGCGGTAGGATTGGATAGGAATAAGAAATATGCGCATCCAGCTGGTCCTTGTTTAATTGGAGCAAATAAATTTTTTGTTAATACAGATGGTGAGTTTTATCCGTGTGAAAGGGTGGATGAAAGTATAGAATGTACCAGAATAGGAAATTTAGAAGAAGGACTAGATATTGAAAAGATTAGAAATCTGTTAAATATTGGAAAATTAACAGAAGATGAATGTAAAAAATGTTGGGCGTTTCAGTTTTGTTCACAGTGCTTGCGTTCGGCTGTCGAGGGTGATCATTTGTCAAAAAGTAAAAGGTTAAGTAAATGCAACCTTTCCAGATATAATGCGGAACAATCACTAATGGATTATATTGTGTTAAAAGAATATGGGGCGAAGTTTGAAAAAAGATAAAGGGGGAATATATTTATGAACAATAAAAGGATAGCTATGTTTCCAATTGACGAAGATTTTTTATCCCTTCCAAACAAACAGCATATCCAGATAGGAAGAGAATGCCATTCAATCTCATATTATATAACATTGGAAGGATGGAATATCGAGAATAAGGAAATTCAGTTACATACTTTTGAAAAGTTTAATTTTGAAATAATTGATACACTTGTGCTAATTAATTCGTTCAGAAAATTAGAAGATGAAGTGATTCAAAAAATTGTTAGTATGGCTGCAGAAAATGAGATTAAAATCTTATGTGCAAGGGATGATATAGATATTAATACAGAGGTGCTTAAAAGAGAGTGCTTGGAAAAAAATGTTGCGTATGAATTTGTAAGCGAAGAAGTATCCATTGTTGAAAACAGGTTAATAAATAATATTGAAATTCCAATTGTTACAATTTCAGGGGTAGGTCCATATGTAGGGAAATTTGTAGTGGGTTTATATTTAAGAAATTCATTTGAGGATGCCGGGTATAAAACATTATTTATCAGTCCACGTAGAGAAGGGAAAATATTTGGTACTCATATTTTTCCAGAATATATGTATAATAAAAATTTAGATTATACTACAAAAGTATATGAGTTCAATAGTTATGTAAATAGTTTGGTTAAGGAAGAAAAACCTGATATTGTTTTAATTGGAGTTCCCGGCGAAATGATGGAATTAAGTGAGAGACATCAAATGAATTTTGGAATAATGGCAAGTATAGTATTCAATGCCATAAAACCAGATGTATCTATACTAAATATGTATAATATGCGGTATACAGATGAGTTTTTAGAAGAACAGAGAAAATTTTGCAAATACCGTTTTGGTATGATTCCAGATTTGTTTTATGCGACTTTTACAAGTATTATTGATTCATCATTAAAAGAAGCATTGATACGGTATTTTCAAACGGACAGACTGTTTGATGATTTATTGGAAAAGTATAATCTTTTTAGTGAGGAAGATGTTAAGAAAGGTCTGTTATTTAAACAGATTATGGATATATTGGAAGAATACGGTTCATTAGAGGTTATGTGAGGTGCGTATGAAAGATAACAGAGAAAATAT
>CAQBGY010000175.1 GCA_948759685.1 uncultured Eubacterium sp. | reverse complement strand
CTATTAAAAGCGGCAAGATATGCCAGATTATTATTTCCGGTTTCCCGATAAGGAAGAATCAAAGGAATGGTCTTCAACAAATGCGAAGTAACATCTTTCAGAAATGGAGAATCAAAAATGTCCGGGACATATTCACCATTCTTCTCCATAAAGAAAGGCGTATCTTTTTGTTCTGAAAACATAAAACGATAAATATTCAGTATGTCTTTCGTATCAAAAGAACTATTGTCGCTAGTCGGTATTGACGATTCCGGATTAAACGCCAGCCAATTTCCATTTTTATCCAATACTACTCCATGATAATGCCTTCCCTGAAACTGTTTATAACATGCATTAAACTCCACAGCAGCAGGTATACCACAAGCCCTCAATATAGACACACCATAACTTGCAATCGGGATGCAGTCATGAAAGCCATAAAAAAACAGTTCCTGATAACCTATTTCTTCTTCATAAGGATATAACGGGAAAAATTTGCACAACTGATTTATTACGAAATTATATCGCTGAACCACATTCTGCACGGAATCTTTATCAATGTCCTTCAAATATTTATCCATAAAAGCAAAATAAATATCTGAAAAATCAGTCAATGAGTTATCGGGAATACTTCGATAAGGAAGAACATACTCATAAAAATCCTCTGTAGATAATCTTCGTACACTATTCATCTGCCTCTTCCATTCAAAGACATGATCTATATGATTGATTAATTGCTTGGCTGTAATCCAATTAAAATCATAATCTTCTTTCCAGAATATTTTGACAGATTGCTCCGAAACTCTGACATCATTCTGTATTCTGAATCCAATGCGAACACTATCTATCAATTTTTGTATATTCTCATTATGAAAACTATCAGTAGCCATATACACTGAATGATAGAAAAGAGAATCCGCGGCTTTTGTCAGTGAATCCAACAACGGATGTTGCCGCGGATTCCTTATGGAATAATACGAACGATGATACCGCATATTCGCAATTAAAAACTTTGCGGCTTTCAATTTTTGAGGTTCATGCTTATAATGCTTCAAAACCGTTTCCAACTCAGTCCTGTTCGCCCCAGATATTGACAAAACGGTATCAACACGCTTGTCTACTTCACTCGCACAGCCTGACAACAGAAACAGAAAAAAAGTAATAACAAGGCTATTCTTTATCATATTCAATACTATTTATAATATGAATCTTCAATCATTCAAAATTCTCTTCTGTCAACAATCTCGTTTGTTCTCTTTTCATCTCTCTCTTCATCATTCGGATAGTTGAAGTTTTAATTTTCATTGGTTTATCTATAATTGACTTGGCAACATCAAGCATACGCTCCCGGTTGCCCACATCCTTATATAAATAGAACAACTTATGAAGAGGCAGGAAACGGGAAGGACACATCATAGATGCATTATCATAATACTTCTCCGCCAACTCATGCTTATCCAACTCCTGATAGTTTTCACCTATCATAAGTTCCAAATCATAATCCGCCCAATATTTACGGCATTTCAACGCTACTTTCAGACTCTCTTCATATTGCTTATTCTCCAGAAGTATAGCTGCATAATTATAAAGAAAATACGGATTATTCTCAAATTCCCTCTCTAACCCCACATAGGCCGGAAGAGTTTTTCCGGACACTCCATAAAGTGCAAGTCCTGATACCTTTCCCCATTCCTTTTCTGCCATTACACGCTCTACCAATTTGTAAACACCTCCAAGTGAACAAAGAAGAATAAAGATACATATGACATTTTTTATCATCGAACGAGCAAGAATCTCTGTAATATATTCCCTTGTAAGGATGACAATGCACAAGAGCGTAACAATCCACGTAAAAGGATATGTGAACGGATAGGAGAAGAATGAAAATATACCTATTGATATAAGGGAATAAAGAGCTATCCGTTTCTCCAGACAAGGGTGTGTTTTATAACAGTACGTTATCAAAGTTATCATTGCAAGTATCACTAACAAGCCCACAAATCCAAAATTCAGGAGAACTCCCACATATTCATTAAAAGGATGTTTTACATTATCAGCTAACATAGAATAATGGTTCTCCCCGTGTTGCCGGAAATAACCTGCCTGATAATCCATATAACGAGCTTCAAAACTACCTACCCCGTGACCAAACCACGGCGCATCTTTTATCATATCTGCGCTGCATCGCCAAATAAGTAACCTACCGTCAGCAGAGTCTTTTTTCATCCAGTAACATCCTGACAATAATAAAGCGAAACATACTAAAGAAAGACATTTCATCCATCTTTTATGAAAGAACTTCATATTCAAAAGAATAAGACAGATAAAGGCAATGCTCATAATACCAGCTCTTGATTGTGACAGAACCACAGCTACTGCAATTACGAATCCTGTCATCCATCCTACATACCTGATATATTTATTCTTATCCGACAATAAGAATCCTGCAAAAGGGAAGCCTGCACATAGACATGCCGCAAAGCCCGCAGGATTGTCAAAACTCCCTGTAACCCCAAAAGTAGTAGATACCTGAAAGAAACCGAAAAACTGAACTACTCCGAATATTGCCTGCAAAAAACAAGAGACAACAATAACAAAGCCATACACTGATTTCCCCATCTCAGACTGCTTATTCCACCTACCAAACAATAGGTTAACAGCTTCATATACTAACACCACTAATAGCGCAAACACAACGAAGCACCATTTAGGAACAATATATGAATCCGTAAATTGTCGTGAATAGACAAAGAGACTGCCTAAACACAATATAGCAAACAGACAATGAGATATTCTTATCATGTTACCTATTTCCAACAATCATTTTTTAGAAGCTCCACTCAATCTTTCCAATGATCTCAAAAGTTTCCGTGTATCACCTCCGACTGTTGCTCCTTGGATAATTCTGTTTTTATCAATAATAACATTTGAGGGATATACATAAATATGTAATATATCATCAAATTCGTCTTTATAACCAGGAACAACAATTATATTTTCCCACTTCAGGTTCAATCTCCCCATCAACCTTTTTACTTCTCCACTAGAATCGGGCGTCAGTGCAACAAATCGAATATCCGGATAATCTTCGGCAAGTATATCTAAAGCTGTAAGTTCCCGTATACAAGGGCGACAATGCCTGTTCCAAAAACATATAACCGTAATATCAGATTCATCCATTTTAACGGGCTTTCCACTCATATCAACAAAATCAATCCGAGGAAGCGTCTTACCAATTAATGTCTCAAGCTTAGGATGTTTATAAGTTAAGTGAATTTCCGTTATTTCATCCGTTCCTTTGATAGAAAGGATATATTTACCCGTTTCTAAAGAGTCAGAATGCGCCTGTTTTGTTATAGGTCTTTGCTCTGCATCAAAATATATAATCGTGTCGCCTTCTACGGTAACCCGATTACTATTAACACGAGTTACCTTTTGGGCATGGCAAACACCCACGAAAAGGAATGGCAAAAGGAAAAAAAATAGTTTCATATTTCAAAGGTTTTATAGTATGTAACTGAATCAAACGATGTTTGAGTCAGTTACATAACAAATTATTCTAAAAAAATCACTTTTGTGTTTTTTGTACTTTACAAACACTTCTATCACCTTTTGAACAAAAACATTTGACCCCTTCTTGGGTTTTAGCAATCTCGCAATCAGGGCATTTATTTTTATCTTCGTTTTTACACGAATATATTGTTAAGCCATCCGTAATTCCGACTTCGCCTCGTGTTTTGACTTTTTTCATACCTAAACTTCCATCCAATGTTACATTACTCATTATCAAATTACTCGAATGTCCATCGTATGTCATGTATCTAATTTCAGCAATAAATCCTTGATCTGTATCATAATAAATCACATCATTAATCTCTACATCTTTATTTTCACCATACTTTTCCTCTATTACCTCAGTTACTAAATTAGTCAGTACTTCAATTGTTGCAGCGATTCTTTGACCATTAGGAGCTGTCAAGTTTATTGATGTATTACCATTATCTACAAGTTCATCCGACTCTTTATCACAACTTCCAAATGTAAATCCTAATATTGCTATTATTAATAGTAGTTTATTTCTCATATTCTTAATATTTATATTCATATAAAGCGCAGCCTTCCACAAGTCCATCATCACACGCACAGCGTACTTGACCATGTTCCTTGTCATTTATGACTCGACACTTCTTACATTTATTATTACTTCTTTTTTTACAGCTATAGCTTTCATACCCATCTTCAGAGCCTCCTTCTGTTCTAGTCTTTATCTTCGGGCCAGAGGTTGTCTCTTTTTTCACAAGAATTATGTTACTTTCTATTCCATCTTCAGTTACATATTCAATTTCAGCACAAAAACCAGCTTCCAATGAATCGTACTGAATACTTACTATTTCAAAGTCCTTATTTTCCCAATTATCTTCCTCAATAATAGGGGATAACAGTTCTTTCAATCTTTTTATATTTTTGGCAATATATTCACCACTGGGAGCTTGTAGGTTCAAATTCTTTTCTTTTACTGAAGTCTCACCTTCATATGAATATTCATCTGAATTACAGCTACTAAAAACTAGCATAATAACAAACAAGCTGACGTTTAATAGAATTATTATTTTCTTCATTTTTATCGAATTAATCATTTTAATATACATTCTGAATCTATCTTCATCGCATAATAAACCATTTAATACATAAAGCCTCCTTTCCTTTAATTTATGAACTATTTGCAACAATCCTTATTTTATGCATAGGATAAATGCTATTAGATTTTAAAATAAGATATCGTTCTACTTTTTCATCTTTATCAGCAGTAAATTCAAAATTGACATACTGAGATTCTTTTGGAAGAATAGTATACATTTCATCTCCTATAAGTTTTACACAAGAGCAGCTAAGTTGAATTTCTTTAATTTCTAGAGGAGTATTACCCGAATTTAATATTTTAATTTTAAATGGCTTAGCAACCCCTCTCTCACAATCGCCCAATTCGATAAATGTTACACATTCTAATACAGGTTCAACTTTTGAATTATAACAAGAATCAATGACACCTTTTGCTGCAATAAAAAGTTCTGGATAAATCTCAAGTTCCAAATCATTATCAAAAGCCAATAACTGTTTAGCTACCAATTGAGCTGCTTCATGTTTGCTATGTTTAGCTAAATTCATCATCTTCAAATAAGCTATATAAGGATAATTTATGGAGTCCAGCAATTTGTTAATTCGAAGTTCAATATTCAGTCCTTGTTCAAAGTCTAATTTACATAAGAGAACACTATTCAACAATGGAATTAGTTGTTCTTTATCCATATCAAAATTATTATAATACGCTAACTCTCTGCACATTTTTCCCGTTTTAACAACTTGTTCTATACAATCAAAGCATTTACGAGATGCTCCGGGTATAATATCTATTAAATTACCAGAGGGAGAGAAAATACATGTAATAGGATCTGAAATTGAATAGAGCCATTGCCCATACCAACAATTTTGGGGTAAACGGATATCTATCATATTAAATACAGTTTTAATATGATTCTTTACCAAACGTTCCTTATATATTTTAGAGGTCAAATTGGATGTATCTAAAAGAACTATACAAAAGTTCTCACTTCTGTTCATGGCAATTTGTTGAGCCTCATGGAAGTTTCCATTATAAAGAACTTCTAAATGTCTAGAAGAGCACCCCACAAAAATAAATATTATGACTAATATTGTCATTAAACAATTTCTTTGTATCAATTTCATAATAATATATTTGGCAATAAAACTATAGTGTATCCTTTTTCACGCTTCCTTTTATCAAGAGTTCCTCATAAGTATCTTCAGCATTAGAGATAAGATAAATTTTCTTGTGAAAATATCCTGATATCCTATTTAGATTCAAAACAACTTTTATTTTACTCGATTCTCCTTTCATTATCGGAGTTTTGACATAATCAGTTTCAATGCATCCACAAGACACATCTATTTTAGTTATCACTAGAGGTTTTTCTCCTGTATTAGTAAATTCAAAAAAAGTACTAACATACTCATTCTCCCCTTTATTAATAGTTCCCAAATCTATCTCATTTACCTCGAACGAGATGATAGGATATTTTTTATCATAATCTACTTTAGATATTGATGCATTTTCCATAGACCTTTGACCATTAATGCAACTACATAAAAAGATAGTAATTACTACTATAAAAAAAGGTTTCATACATTGATAGATATTAGGTAACTAAACTCATATAATTTCTTTGTAAAGATAGGAACCATTTTAAGGCAATACAATAGGGTGTTACACTGTTTCAAGAGGTACTAAAGCCTGTAGAGAGATATATCACAGTTTTTTTCTTATATTTCCTCTATATTGTAACAGTTCAAATAGATTCCAATTCTTCCTTAGAATCAAAATGAGTATCTACAAGATCGAAAACATTACTGCTGCTCATTAATGTTACACTTATAAAGTTAATATACTAGTTTAGAAAGAACTCTCATGACGTTTTCCCTCTTTATTCAACGCCACATTGTAACACAACAGATGTGCATATACTAAATATTCCCCTTTTTTTGTATCAAGATTATTTTTAGAATTAATCCGTTTTTCGTTACTTTGTTCTCAGAATTAAATAAAACACTTAATAATCATGAGAAAGAAAAGACATTTTTTGTATTATGCAATGACGCTTGCCTTTGGATTAGCGACTATCTTTATTATTCATAGCTGTAGCACGGACGAATACTATTCTGATGAACTACAAATAGAAGAAAACGGGATACCCCGA
>CAQBGY010000174.1 GCA_948759685.1 uncultured Eubacterium sp. | reverse complement strand
AGATGTATGACGAGGGAGGGCGGCTTCATTATTGTGTCGATGAAACACTGCGCCGGAGGCTTGAAACAAAGCTAATCACAAAGATACTGGCGTTTGAAGCGGTATAAAGGGCGGCTTGCTGCCCTTTTCCATAGCTGACAGGATTTACAGCGGTGTACCTTGAAAATTGAATATACAATAACCTCACAGGACGTGAGAAACTGTGGAGCTACGCAGCAGATACGCTATGACTGTCTGTTCCGGTAAGGAATTGAAAGTGAAGAAGCATCTGATGATGTTGAAGCAAAGGCACGAGCGAAAAAATATCAGTGTTGGAGTAGAAAACTTCCTATACAGGAAGAGGGGATTCTATTGGCGAAGAAACAGTTTCGTGATAATGATACTTCTGGCGAAAGTCAGTCACATAGAAAAGATGATGGTGCAAGTCCAATGTGGGCAGGTTTCCCGCCTGTCACCTGTGAGGATATTTTTAATATGTTTATCAATGAAAGTTTATCTTACAGACGAATTTTCATTGATAAACATATCAAAAAATAATGATTTGGCGTGGGACATGATACATATAGGACAAGCAGATGTCAATATAATGGAATGTGGAAAAGTGAAAGAGGTGTATGTATATTGAGCATAGAAGAAATGAAAAATGTGGATGTAAGGACAGTAAAAAGGGAGGAACTTGCAGATATAAGAGAAGTGGAAGTAAATAAAAGGAAAAGCCGGGAAGGACAGATTAAGGACTATCTCGAACAGATTAAGAATCCTTACTGTTATAGATATGGGGAATATGTTGTTAAGATTGGCTTTGAGGATACAACAGTGACACTTACGGATCGGCTGCAGGAGCTGATATTAAAAACTGCCAGTGCAATGTGAAACTTTCACAAGTGAAATTGCGTATTTCTTCATTGGACAAAAGCGGGAATCTGTGCTAAACTATATTCAGGACTAAATTCATATGTGGAACCCTGATTTTATGGTTTGTCAGCACTATAAAATTAGGAGGAAGCGGTATGGGTGAATACATTTCATACATATCTTATTTGGCTGCTGTGTACCTGCGTCTGTCAAAAGAAGATGAAGATTTGCGGGAGAGCAAGGACAAGAAAGAAAGCAACAGCATCGCCAATCAAAAGGCATTGATATTAAAAGCAATAGAATCTATGCCAAATGTTACCCTTTATGACATTTATATAGATGATGGATTTACAGGACTTAATTTTGAACGTCCAAGTTTTCAGCGTATGTGCCAGGATATTTACGATGGTAAGGTGAATATGGTCATTGTTAAGGACTTGTCAAGGTTAGGACGTGATTACATTGATTCTGGACGCTATGTGAAAAAAATTTTCCCGTCCTATCATGTCCGGTTTGTATCTGTACTGGATCATTTTGACAGCCTGACAGCTACGCAAAGCGATGTAAATCTGCTGATTCCGGTCAAAAATTTTGTAAATGATAATTATAGCCGGGATATATCTGGCAAAGTGAGAAGTCATCAGGAGGTTATGCGTGAAAGCGGGCTGTATATCGGCGCTCATGTTGCATACGGCTATAAAAAACTGGAAACGGACAGGAATAAAATCATACCAGATGAATATGCGGCTGATATTGTACGCAAGATTTTCGACTGGAAGTTGAAAGGTATGAGTTCGGCGGCAATCGCTGAAAAACTCAATGAACTTGGTGTAGCAGCGCCTTCCGAGTACAAAAGACAACTTGGGGGAAATTATAAATGCGGTTTTCAGAAAAATGCAAAAGCAAAATGGTCGGCGGTATCTATTAACCGCATATTAAAGAACAAGATTTATATAGGTGTGCTTGAACAGGGAAAACGTGAAAAAGTCAATTATAAGCTGAATAAGGTTATAGAAAAGCCGGAAACAGAGTGGGCGGTAAAAGAAAATACCCATGAAGCGATTATCAGTAAGGCGGATTTTGAAAATGTGGCAAAACTCTTAAATCTTGACACCCGTAAATCTCCGGATGAAGAAACTTTGTTCATGCTGTCCGGTTTGATGTTCTGTGGGGAATGTGGCAGGAGTATGGTCAGACGTTGTAACCGTTATAAAGCGAAACAGAACATATACTATATATGTGCCACTTATAATAAAGGAAAAGGGTGCAGCCGCCACAGCATAAACCAGTCAGTGGTAGAAGATATACTGCTGGATGCAATCAAAAGGCATATTGAACACGTTGCCAAACTGGATGAACTTTTGACTTTAATGAAAGAGAATGAAGCCTGTTATGATGATGTGGTGGCGAATGACCGGGAAATCCTTGCTAAGTATCAAGAGTTGGAACAGTGTAAGAAGGTGGAAATGGCTTTGCACAGAGATCTGGCGGCAGGGATTATTTCCATAGATGAATATGAGCAGTTTAAAGAAAATTTTGCTCGTAAGTCCGCAGAGATAGAGGAAACAATCAGAAAATTGCAGGCGGAGATAGAAACAGTTTTTAAAGAAGGACTGTTTGCGAATGAATGGATTGATACATTTACGAAAAAAGGAAATATCACATCGTTAGATAGAAGTATCGTTCTGTCATTAGTGGAGAAAATTACTGTTTATGAAGAAAACAGAATTGAGATCACCTTTAAGTATCAGGATGAATACGAAACCTTATGTAAAATTACAAGTAGTATTGCCTGCAATCCTACTGGGCACATTCCGGCATCTATGAAGGGGGTGGGCATCAATGGCTAGGACAGCGGACAGGTATAGAAAGAACTATGTTAAAACAAAGAAAACTGACAAAGTATATCAGGTTGGAGATTATTTAAGGCTATCGGTGGACAGTGACTATACAGGGAGCGACTCCTTAGAAAATCAAAGAAAGCTGGCACAGGAATATATAAGTAGACGTCCTGACCTGAATATAGTAAGAGAATATGTTGATGATGGGAAAACAGGAACAGATTTTTCACGTCCGGCATTTAGCCGGATGATAGCAGATATGAAAGCAGGAATCATTGACTGTGTGATTGTCAAGGATTTATCCCGGTTTGGAAGGGAGTACATAGAAGCCGGGAATTATATTGAGAAGGTATTTCCGTTCTTAGGTGTGCGCTTTATATCCATTGTTGACAGGTATGATAGTGCTGATGCAGATTGCAGCAGAGAACTTTTGCTTATTTCTCTTAAAAACCTTATGCATGAGATGTATGCAAGGGATATTTCCAAGAAAGTAGGAAGCACCTTTCGGACGAAACAGGAAAAAGGGATGTTCTATCGCAGTGCTACGATTCCTTATGGATATAAGATGAATGGAAGTGGTACGAATTATATGATCTGTGAGCAGACAGCTCCGATTGTACGGGAGATATTTAAACAGTGCGGCGAGGGGATTTCTAATTATGCAATAAGCCGATGGCTGTATGATAACCATGTTTATACACCACAGCAATATGCTTTGACAGGCAGTGTATATAGGAAGCCGGAAGAAGAGCTGAAAATATGGCATTGTTCTACAATTAAGCGGCTTCTGGAAAACCCTGTTTATATCGGAAGGGTTATAAGACATCAATCAGAGCAGAGCTTTTTTGCGGGGAAAAAGGCAAGTCCAGTACCGGAACAGGAGCAGATTGTTATTGAGAATAACCATGAACCGATTATTGAAAAGTCGATGTTTGAGATTGTCCAGAAGATACTAAGTCAGACAAAGGATAAAAAAACCGAATCTGCCTGTGAACGCCAAACGGTTGTATTTGAGAGAAATATATTTCAAGGGAAGCTGTTCTGCGGCTCTTGTAAGGCAAATATGGTCAGGGTAGGCGCTTATCGCTCTGTCAATGGGGTAAAGGAGCAATACAAGATTTTTAAGTGCAGTACTCATAGAAATCACTGCGATTTATGTGATACAAGGTGGATTGCAGAGGACTTGCTGTGTGATATTCTGTATGGCACGATACGCAGGCATTTGAGTTTGATAAAAGGGATAAAGAAAAAGATAGAAAAAGATATTCGTTATTCCTTTGAAGAAAATCTGAAACAGACAGAATGGAAAAGACAAAAGATTGTGAGTACAAAGAACCTATTGGAGCAAGAGTATATGCAGAAATATTCAGATTATGCGGAAGGAAGTATCTCACAGGCGGCATTTCTGCAATATAAAAGTACCTATCATGAGAAAATAGAACTATGCGGGAAACAGGAGAATGTTTGTGCTAAAGAGGTAAAAGGGATAAAGAAGTGTCAGGCGGCTTTGCAAAAACTATTGTCGGACTGGCTTTGCTTTCAGAATACAAGGAAATTGACGGAAACAATGGTAGAAATCTGTGTTGACAGAATAGAGCTTTTTACTGATAACCGGGTGGAAATAAAGTTAAGGTATCAGGATTGCTTTTCGGTTCTTGATAGTTGGATGCAAAAGGAGGTGTGATTTTATGCTGTTTATGATTCTGGCACTGTATTTAAGGCTGTCAAAAGAAGATGGTGATATGGTTGATGAAAGCAATAGTATCACAAATCAAAGGCTCATTCTACGCAAGTTTGTGGAGCAAAAACCGGAATTTGCGGGTTTTGAGATAAAGGAATACATAGATGACGGATTCAGCGGTAAAAATTTTGAAAGACCGGGGGTTCAGGAACTATTGGAAGATGTAAAATCCGGTAAAGTGTCCATTATCATTGTGAAGGACTTCTCACGCTTTGGAAGAAACCATATTGAAGTCGGTAATTACATTGAAAAGATATTTCCATTATTGGATGTTCGATTTATCGCTGTCAATAACAGCTTTGACAGCAAAGACTATAAAGGAACGACACCAGATATGGATGTTGCGTTTGAGAATCTGATGTATGATTATTTTAGCGAAGAAAACTCTGTTAAAATTAAAAATGACCTGATGGGAAGGCGTAAGAGAGGAAAATACCTTGCTACATTTGCGGCGTTTGGTTATAAAAAATCGCCTACTGACCATAACCGTATAGTAATAGATGAGGAAGCGGCGGCTATTGTACGCATGATTTTTGAGAAGTATGCAGAATGTGGAATTAAGGCGGAGGTGGCGAGGTATTTAAACCAGAAAGATATTCCTACGCCACAAATCTATGCAGTGAAAAGCGGCAGCACCTACCAATGGAAATATCAGGGCGAAAAAAAGGTGTGGAATGGCTCTATCATAGGAAGAATTTTGAAAAATGAGATATATGTGGGAAATACAGTTTTTCACAAAAAGGAAACTATTGAGGTCGGTTCAAGAAGAACGAAATGCCTGTCGAAAGATGAATGGGAAGTCTACGAAGGCACACATGAACCAATCATATCAAAGGAATTATTTGAATATGTGAACAGCATGGATGCCCGGACAAGCAGCATAAAAAAACTGGCAGATCGAGAAAATTTAGATAAGACGGTATATTGTGAGGGAGAAAAGAGAAAAAGGGGAAGTGCGGATTCGCCTGTTAAGGGATTGGTAAAGTGCGGTGGATGCAGACACAATATGCAGCGTCGAAGCAGATTAAATGCGTCTTATTATTGCAGATATTACTATGAAACGAAGCAGGAGGGATGTTGCCCGGAGAATGTCAAGGAAACGGAACTCATAGCAGTTGTTTTGTCAGCAATCAGGAATCAGGCAATGCTGGCAGGGGAAATGGGAAGGTTACAGGATTTATATAACAATCAGTTCCAGGAGCGTGTCAAGGCGGATCAGGAGCAAAAGGAGCAGCTTCAGGAACAGATTCAAAAACTTACAGATAGCAATTTTTCACTGTATGAAAGCTATGCAAAAGGTGAGATTGATGCTGACTGTTTTTTACAGAAAAAAGAAAATAACAATAAGCAGATAGAAATATATGAAGCAGAACTTAGGGCTTGCCATTCAAAAGAAACAGCAGTACCGGATGAAAAGTCTGATTTGTTAAACTTGTTAAAAGGAAAAGAAAATCTAACAGACCTTACAAAAGAGGTTGTCAGACAGCTTGTAGATGCGGTTTATGTATATGGCGGCAACCGGGTTGAGGTTGTCTTTAAGTTTCAGGACAAAAGCGTGGAAACATTGAAAAATTAAGGTTTTTATGATATTATAAGGACAGGAGAATAGGATATGACAAATGAGCAGAAAAGGGAAGAGAAACAGAAGCTGCTTTTAGAACGCTTACAGGAAATGAGTTATTTTGATGACGAATTTATGACAAAATGTCTGGAAGATTATCCCAAAGGGGTAGAACTGATGCTGCGCATTATTATGAATGATGCAAAGTTAGTTGTAAAAGAAGCACAGGTACAGGCGGTAATAAAGAACCTGCAAGGGCGTTCTATCAGAATGGATGTTAAGACAAATGATGTGTCAAAGAAACAGTACGATGTAGAACTGCAACGAGCCGACAGTGGGGCAAAGCCGAAACGTGCGAGATATAACAGCAGTTTAATGGATGCAAATTCCATTCTTCCGGGAGATGATACGGAAATGCTGGCGGAAACGTATGTGGTATTTATTACAGAGAATGATGTGCTTGAAGGTAATCTCCCGATTTATCATATTGACAGGACAATTCAAGAAACAGGGGCGTTGTTTAATGATAAAGCACATATTATATATGTAAACGGAGAGATTAAAGATGATACACCATTAGGGCGGTTGATGCACGATTTAAGCTGTGCTGATCCAGACGATATGAATTATAAGGAATTAGCAGACCGGGCAAGATATTTCAAGAAAGATGAGGAAGGACGAAAAATTATGAGTAAAATCATGGAGCAGCTTTTAAATGAAGAAAAAATTGAAGCAGCAAAGCGTATGCTGGAAAGAGGAAAAA
>CAQBGY010000173.1 GCA_948759685.1 uncultured Eubacterium sp. | reverse complement strand
GAATATCCTTTCAGCTTGTGAAAAAGCCGGCTGAAATAAAGCTGGTTATCATATCCGACAATCTTAGAAATCTCATTGATGGAATAAGTTGTTGTTTCAAGTAACATCTGAGCATTGTTGATACGGATTCCCACAATGAATTGCATTGGTGTAGAACCGGTATATTTTTTGAAATTTCGGATAAACCAGCTGACACTCATGCCTCGTGAGGCAGCATAATCATCAATATTGATATTTTGATTGTAGTTTTCACTGAAAAAGGTAACAGCATTATCCATCTCATGATCAAGATATTCATTTTTTAATATGTGCTCTCTTGTCAGTTCCCGGTGGAAACTGATCAGAAGATGACGTAGCAAAAGGACAAGCATTTCCTCATAATTGTCTTGACAGCATTGGAACTCGATAATGATACGTTTGAAAATTTGTTCATATTCATTAGATGTACCCACTTGAAAGACACGTTCTTTATCCGGAAACCCATATTGACGTAAGATATTTTTCACATTGCTTCCTGTGAAGTGAATCCAGTATACTTCTGTCTTATCTTCTCCGTAATATTCATATTTTTGGAGTTCTTTCGGTCTGTACAGTACAATGTTGCCGGCTGGAACAATCGTTTCATTATTTACATTATCAAAATGAAAATGCCCACAACCAGCAGTGATATATATAATCTGATAATCCAGACGACCCCTTGGACGGTAGGTCGGAAGTTTGGGATGTCTGGAAAGACGGTAAGTACCACAGCTACCGACAATCAGCGGACGACTTTTGTCTTTGAAATCCATACGTGAGTGGTTCAAATAACCGGTGTTCAAATACATAGGACAGCACCTCTTTTCGTACTTTTTATCATTGTATCATTTAGTGCATATTTTGTCTAATCCAATTCATAGACATATTTTGCGAATTAGGATAAGCTATATATAGCATAACTAAGGAACGTAAACAAAAAGTAAAGTATAAGGTTTGCTTTAGGAAAACAAAGAACAAAAAAGTATATGTATTGGAGGAGAGCTATTTATGATCGTACCACGTTATTATGAAAATCTAAGCGTACTGCACGAAAACACAATGCCAGCCAGAGCCTATTATATTCCGGCATCCAGAAGAATGGATAACTTGGTGGAACACAGAGAAGAGTCAGATCGTATGCAGTTATTGAATGGAACTTGGAAATTCCAGTATTTTAACAGCATCTATGACATTAAGGATTCTTTCTTTGAGAAGAATTATGATACAGAAAATTTTGATGAGATTCAGGTTCCAAGTGTATGGCAGATGGCTGGATATGATACACACCAGTATACAAACATCCGGTATCCATTTCCGTTTGATCCACCATATGTGCCACAGGACATTCCGTGTGGAGCCTATGTACATACTTTTGAGTACAGTAGAGATGAGAAAGCGCCAAAATCTTTTTTGAACTTTGAAGGAGTAGACAGTTGCTTTTACGTATGGATCAATGGCTCTTACATAGGATACAGCCAGGTTTCGCATATGACCAGTGAGTTTGATGTTACCGATGTACTTCAGGATGGAACGAATACGGTGGCAGTGTTGGTAATGAAGTGGTGTGATGGTTCCTATTTGGAAGATCAGGACAAATTCCGTATGAGTGGTATTTTCCGGGATGTGTACATTTTGAAACGCCCAAAACAGGCAATCAGTGATTATCATATTAAAACAAGAATTGAGGATATGCTTGCGAAAGTAGAAATTGAAATGAAATTCTACTCTCCGTTAAATGTAAAAATTTCGATTGAAGATAGAAACGGAGCAGTTGTAGCACTAGGAAGTATTGCTGAAGAAGGAACAGCTGTATTAGAAATCGCAAGTCCGGAACTTTGGAATACAGAAAATCCATATCTATATAAACTGATTCTTGAAACAGAGAATGAAGTAATTGTAGATCACATTGCATTAAGAAAGATAGAGATTAAAGACCAGGTTATTTATTTAAATGGACAGAAGATTAAATTCCGTGGTGTCAATCGACATGATTCTGATCCGGTTACTGGATTTACAATCAATCCGGAACAGATTACAACCGATCTTACGTTAATGAAGCAGCATAATTTTAATGCGATCCGTTCCAGCCACTATCCGAACGCACCATTTTTCTATGAAATGTGTGACAAGTATGGATTCATGGTAATAGATGAAGCAGATATTGAAGCTCATGGTCCATTTATGATCTACAGAAAAGAAGACACTGATTACAATCGGTTCAAACGATGGAATGAGAAGATTGCAGATGATCCGGTATGGGAAGAGGCAATCGTTGATCGCGTAAAACTCATGGTGGAACGTGACAAAAACCGTTTCTGTATTGTTATGTGGTCAATGGGAAATGAGAGTGCTTATGGCTGCAACTTTGAAAAAGCACTGGAATGGACAAAGAATTTTGATCCAGACCGTATCACACAATATGAGAGTGCAAGATACCGTAATTATGATGAAACATATGATTACAGCAATCTGGATGTGTACAGCCGGATGTACCCAGCGCTTTCCGAAATTCAGGAATATCTGGATAAAGATGGAAGCAAACCCTTCCTTTTGGTAGAGTACTGTCACAGCATGGGAAACGGACCTGGAGATTTTGAAGATTACTTCCAGATGATTCAGGATAATGATAAAATGTGCGGCGGCTTTGTCTGGGAATGGTGTGACCATGCGATTGCTCATGGAACTGCTGAGAATGGAAAGACTATATATGCTTATGGGGGCGACCATGGCGAAGAAATTCATGATGGCAACTTCTGTATGGATGGATTAGTATATCCGGACAGAACGGTACATACAGGACTTTTGGAATACAAGAATGTTTATCGCCCGGCAAGAGTTATTTCCTATAACAAAGAAAGCGGAGAACTGGTGCTTCATAACTACATGGATTTTGATGACTTGAAAGATTATGTGAAGATTAGTTATGAGCTGACACAGGATGGTCTTGTGATCAGCAAAGGCATACTTCCGGAGTTTTCTGTGGCACCACACGGGGAAGGAAAAACAAACCTGAAGATCAATGTTCCAGAGAATGGGAAATGTTATTTAAAACTTATTTACCATCTGAAAAAAGAATTGCCACTGTTGGATGAAGACCATATTCTTGGATTTGATGAAATTGAGGTAAGTAAAGAGGATACAAAATGTAAACTTGCAGAGAAATGGATACCAAAAACAGTAGTGGACTCTGAATTACAGGTAAATGAAAATGATACACAGATTCATATCAAGGGGCGTGAATTTGCTTATACCATAGACAAACGTACTGCACTCTTTACAGAGATGAAATTCGCAGGGCGGGAATACTTGAACCATCCGATGGAATTAAATATTTGGAGAGCTCCAACAGATAACGATATGTACATCAAGTCTGAATGGAAGAAAGCCCACTATGATAAGGCTTACACAAGAGCCTATACGACAGAGGTTGTGCAGGGAAAACATGGTGTGAAGATTACAAGCCATGCTTCCGTTGTGGCAGAGACAGTACAGAAGATTCTTGATGTGACGATTACATGGAAAATAGAAGCTGCTGGAAAGATTGATGCAGATATTGCAGTAACAAAAGACGATGAATTCCCGGATCTTCCGAGATTTGGTGTGAGGATGTTCCTGGATAAAAAACTTTCAGCTGTAAGATACTTTGGAATGGGACCACAGGAAAGTTATTGTGATAAACATCAGGCTGCGAGCCACGGTTTGTACCGGGCAGATGTAGGGGATTTACATGAGGACTATATCCGTCCACAGGAAAATGGAAGCCATTATGATTGTGAATATGTAGAGCTTAACAACAGCCGATATGGAATTGTGGCATCCGCAGAAAAGGCATTTTCATTCAATGCTTCTTATTATACACAGGAAGAACTTGAGAAGAAAACGCATAATTATGAATTAATAGAATCAGATAGTGTAGTATTCTGTGTTGACTACGCATTAAATGGCATTGGTTCTAATAGTTGTGGTCCAGTTGTATTGGAGCAGTACCGATTTGATGATGTATTATTCCGGTTTCAGTTTACACTGATACCGTATGTAAAGGGATAATAAAGTTTCATGTAACCCGTAAACAAGGAAAGAGAGTCTGATTGTAATGTAAAGTCCGGATATACAGAGCAATCAGACAAAATCAGAGAAAAAAACAGAATTAGATATCATACGGTTAGCCATATTGAGATTCTAAGTGCGATGAAGATGAGGAGCAAAGAAATTCGATGGAAGAAAAAAAGTATTTGAAATGGTATAACAAAATTGGATACGGATCAGGTGATATTGCAGGTAATGTAGTCTATGCGTTCCTGACATCTTTTATGATGGTCTATCTGACGGACTCGGTAGGACTTGCTGCAGGTGTCGTGGGTACCCTGATTGCCGTATCAAAACTATTTGATGGTTTTACGGATATATTTTTTGGATCAATGATTGACAAAACACACAGTAAAATGGGAAAAGCGAAACCCTGGATGCTATACGGATATATTGGTTGTGCCATTACGCTGGTCGGCTGCTTTGCAGTACCGGTGAGTTTGGGAACAACGGCTAAATATGCATGGTTCTTTATTTCTTATACACTGTTAAATAGTGTGTTTTATACAGCAAACAATATTGCTTATTCAGCACTTACGTCACTGATTACAAAGAACAGCAAAGAGCGTGTACAGATGGGATCTTACCGTTTTATTTTTGCATTTTCAACAAGTCTTCTGATTCAGGCGATTACAGTTGGATTTGTAGATAAATGTGGTGGAGATGCTGCGGCATGGAGAACGGTTGCTATTATCTATGCAATCATTGGTCTGGTCGTAAATACGATTTCAGCACTTTCTGTTAAGGAACTTCCGGAGGAAGAACTTAATGAAGGAGAAGTAAAGAATGATAATGAAAAGTATGGAATGGTACAGGCATTCAAGCTTCTTGTCAAAAACAAATATTACATGATGATTTGTGGAACATATATTTTACAGCAGTTATATGGTGCCATGATTGGAGCTGGCATTTATTACATGACATGGGTACTGAAAAATAAGAATTTGTTTGGACAATTTGCATGGGCAGTAAATATTCCACTGATCATTGCCCTGATTTTTACACCGACATTAGTTGGTAAGTGGAAAGGCATGTATAAACTGAACTTAAGAGGTTATGTCTTAGCAGTCATCGGTAGAGCACTTGTTGTTGTTGCCGGATATATGGGTAGTGTTCCGCTGATGATGGCGTTTACAGCTCTTGCAGCCTTAGGTCAGGGACCATGGCAGGGAGATATGAATGCTGTTATTGCATCCTGCTCTGAATACACTTATCTTACACAGGGAAAGAGAATTGATGGAACGATGTACTCTTGTACTTCTCTTGGTGTAAAAATCGGTGGAGGTATTGGAACCGCTGTTGTTGGATGGATGCTTGAGCTCAGTGGATATGTCGGAACAAATGCAACTCAGCCACAGTCTGCACTTGATATGATGCAGTTCATGTATCTTTGGCTTCCGTTAATCTTTGATGTATTGATTATGTTTGCACTTTCAAGAATGAATGTTGAAGATGCAAATAAAAAACTGAAAGCAGAAAAAGGAATTGCTGCAGATGAAGTAACAGATGCATCAGACATAAATTAGAATTGACAAGAGAAAGCGTTGTCTGATCGTTGTTCGATGAGACAGTGCTTTTTTCTATAATATAAAGTGATAGAACTGTATTTTGAAAATAAAAAGGACCACTTCATTTTTATGAAATGGCCTTAAGAAAATATTCAGTTTTCACAAAATAGTCCTTTTAGTATTTATACATGGTAAGGATGCTCAAAATATTCAGTGTAGAATACTAAAAGGTCATTCAGATATTTTTTTAGGTTGCTCATTTGCAATTCCTCCTTTCCTTATTTACAAGTTGATTATAAGATAGGTGTAAAAGGATTGCTTGCCAAATCGAAAGAAGATATAGACAAATGTTGCAAAGGGGAGTATTTCATGCAGTTAAAATATGTTGACACAAAAGAGGAGATCATAGCAATAAATAGGAAGTCAAAACATATTGAACCACATCTTCATAATGCATTGGAGATTGTTTGTGTAACAAGTGGAGCATTAGAACTTGGTGTCGGACAGGAACTATATCATATGGATAAAGGAGATATAGGCTTTGTATTTCCAGATGTTATTCATCACTATCAGGTACTGACACCCGGTGTAAATAAAGCGACTTATCTGATTGCATCGCCATTTACGATTGCCAAATTTGCAGATATCATGCAATCCATGGCTCCTGAATACCCGATCATCAAAGCGGAAAAGGTTGAACCGGAGGTATATAGGGTTATAAATGCGATTTTAGAGACAGAACAGTCGGATATTACTGTTGCACAGGCATATCTTCAAATTGTGTTGGCACGCTGCATAGGAAAATTAAATTTGGTAGAAAAGAGTAATGTGGGGAGCAACGATCTTATTTACCAGACAGTTTCCTATATATCAGCAAATTTTAAGAAGAAATTTTCGCTGGAAGAGATGGCAAAAGATCTGGGGGTGAGCAAATATGTTTTATCCAGACTCTTTTCCAAAACATTCCATAGAAACTTTAATCAATATCTTAACGATGCAAGGCTGAACTATGCATGCCAGCGTTTGGAAAATACGAGTGATTCTATTACAAACATTTGTCTGGATAGTGGATTTGAAAGTCAGAGAACATTTAACCGAGTATTTAAAGAAAGATATAAAATATCACCGAGTGATTATCGGAGTACTTGTGTGAAAGAGATGTTGTCATAAAAGGTTCTGTTGATAGAAATATTTACTTCGATTTCACAGTACTATGTATTTG
>CAQBGY010000172.1 GCA_948759685.1 uncultured Eubacterium sp. | reverse complement strand
GATCTACACTCTTTCCCTACACGACGCTCTTCCGATCTAACAGGTGACACGGTGAATGCCGGGCAACAGCTTGGCGTGTCAGGAAGTACCGGCACACGGACAACCGGAGAACACCTGCATCTGGAAGTGAAGCAAATTACTACGGATGGAACCCTGCGTGAAGTGAATCCTGCGGCTTACCTTGCCGAAATAGCACAAAAAGGGAACATCGGGCTGCAACTGCTTTCGGACGGCAAAGACTTGATGGCTAAATTCCGTACGCAAGAGGACGAAACTCCGGCAACCGGTTTGGCTGATTCACCGGAAGATTGGATGAAAAAGCTGCTTTCCTCGGAGGACAGCGGTATCCGGATGAACGGTAACGACCCGATTATGGAGTTGGTGATGGGGATGTTTACCTCGCTGATGGCTCTTGCCGTGCAGATTGACGGCAAGGAACAGGAGCAGCAAATGGCGGCTGCAACCCAAGCGGCCTTGGAGAAACGCATCGACCTGTCGCAGCTCGTTCCCTCGCTGAAATCCTGTGAGCTGGTGATACAAGAGAGGGTAAGACCTGTGCTACACGCCAAAGACAGTACCGGCAGCTACTCGCACGAACTGAGTGCAGCTGAGATGAACCGATTGTCGCTGATACTGAATGACACGGCAATGCCGGACGAGAGCAAGCGGCAACGGATCGGTACGGCGGTAAATCATATGCTCGTGGCTGAACGTGCAGCCAGAAGCTATGAGCAGGGCGTGGAGCAACGTGGGCAGCCGGAAGGTTTGCAGATTCGATAATAAATATAGAAACGAAATAGTTGTGTAACAATTAAAAGTGTGATTTATGATTAAGTGTAATGTGACAATCAACGGCATTGTAAGCCGCACGGCTTCCATGCGTACCAACAAAGAGGGGAAATCCTACATCGGCTTTGCCGTGAAAACGACCATTCCTGCCAAAGCAGGCGGCTGCAAACAAGTGGAGATATTCGTGTCGAAAGACGGAACGGATGCGGAACTGCCTTCCTATGTGGCCGGGCAACGTATCGGGTTGAAGGGAGTGCTGACTTTCCGCAAGCGTGAAGAAAACCTGTATTTCAATTTCCATGTCGAGAGCGTGGACTTTCTCCCGGAAAACGAGCGTGATGCGATTGAAGGCACTATCGAGTTCCGGGGTACGGTGGGCAAACAGGTGGAGGAAAAGAGAGACAAGAGGGGCAATCCCTACTGGGTATTCTCTGCCTTCAGCACGGAGAAGCACGAGGAAAACTTTTCCTTTACATGGGTGCGCTTCATCTGTTTTACCGCTGAAAAAGATGGTTGGCTCCAACCTAAAGCACGTATCTGTGCCAAAGGAGTGTTGGAACTCTCCGTATATCTGGACAAAATCAACCTCTCCTGCCGGGTGGAGGAAATGAGGGAATGGGTGAAACCGGCTGTAACGAATGAAACTGAATTTTGAGCATGGCAGGAAAAAGATATAATTCGGATGGACCAAGTGCGGAGGAACGTGCGCTTGAACGGTTTACGGAACTGATGATAAAGAAAATATCGTCTATCAAGGGAGACTGGAAGAAACCGTGGTTTACCGAGAACTTTATGGCATGGCCGAAGAACCTGTCCGGACGAGAATATAACGGGATGAATGCGCTGATGCTCATGTTGCTTTGCGAGGAAAACAGCTACAAGCTACCGGTGTTCTGTACCTTTCAGCGTGTGTCGGGACTGAACTATTCGACGGACAGACAGGGGAATCATAAGCCATTGACGGATGCCAATGGGGAGAGGCTTCCGCAAGTGTCTGTCCTGAAGGGGGAAAAATCGTTTCCGGTATTCATTACCACGTTTACCGTGGTGGATAAGGAGACGAAAGAGAAAATCAAGATGGAGGACTATCGGAAACTGTCGCCGGAAGAACAGAAAAAGTATTCGGTATATCCCAAGCTGAACGTACATAATGTATTCAATGTGGCACAAACTAACCTCCGAGAAGCACGTCCGGAACTATATGAGAAGCTATGTGAACGGAACAACTTGAAACGCCCGGCCTCCCTGGACGATGAAAAAATGGCGTTTGCCCCATTGGATGAGATGATTGAAAAAAAACTGTGGGTGTGTCCGATTTCTTTGGAACATCAGGATAGTGCTTATTACAGCATTGCCAAAGATGCGATTGTGCTGCCGGAAAAGAGCCAGTTCATCAACGGGGAATCGTTTTACGGGACGCTGCTGCATGAAATGACGCACAGTACGGGGGCTGAAGGACGCTTAGACCGTATCAAGCCAGCCGCTTTCGGAAGCAAAGAGTATGCCCGTGAGGAACTGGTGGCTGAATTGGGCAGTGCTTTGGTAGCCTCGCAGTATGGTATTACCAAGACAATCAAGGAGGATAGCGCACAGTATCTCGGTTCCTGGCTGGATGTATTGAAGGAATCCCCGGAGTTTCTGAAAACCACATTGTTTGATGTAAAAAAGGCTTCATCGATGATTGCACAACGGATTGATGCGGTGGCTGAGAAGATTGAGGCAAAAGAACGGATGTTTTACAGTTCCGTGGCTTATCTCCAGTTTTCGGATGATACCGGGCAATTCGATGAACTTAAAGAAAAAGGCGACTACGAGGGCTTGTTGGCACTCGGCAGGGAGTATTACGATGGCAACGGCATCAATGAGAAGTACACTTATCTGTCCCCCTTGCAAAACAAGGGAGATGACCTGCTGATTGAAGATAAAGACTTTGCCGTTGTCTATAATGGAAGCGTAGGCGGTACCTACGAGGTGATGCTGAAGTTCACGGAACAGGAAATCCGTGACCATATCAAACAGTATGGCGTGGATATTGCAGGGGAAACAATAAAAGAGGTGGCCAGGGATATGGTGGCGGAGCAATTTGACAGGCTGCCACGTTCGCCTGTCCTTGAAATGGCCAGTGGGGATATTCTGTATCTGGAGTATAACCGTGAGAAAGATTGCCTTGCGGTCGGCACAGTTACTAATGCAGGACTGGCGGTTCAGCACAGCTTTGCCTACAACCATAACCAAGACCTTGACGACAACCTGCAAGATGTGCAGACCGCCCTTGAAGCCTATCCCGAATATCAATACCGGGGGGATGCTGCGGAAGAAAGGGTAAATCCGCAAATAGACCTTATGGACGCAGACAATGACAGCAATACGCAGGAGGTGGCACATGAGGAAAGGGAACAGGAGGATGTGCATGTGCCTTATCGAAGGGGAAGATAGCGAATTAAATATTAAATAAAACAGGAGGATTACATTTATAATCTTCCTGTTTATTTATTGAGGACTTATTTAATTATGCAAATCAGTAGTTGAACTTTAATTCTTGTTTAAAAAAATTAGATAAATGAATGCGATGGCAATTTTTCCCATCGTATGCACTAAAAATCCAGATGTTGATCTGACTTTCATCGCTCTTTGAATATTTGTTTTCTCATTCAGCCAGTTGAAAAACGATTCTATGGGTTGTCAGACCTTTGAAACAGCAGTAGAGAACAAGTCTCTTCCAGCTTTCTCTTTTTGAGTAATAACGGGATCCTCTCCTTTTATTGCTTTTACGGGAGTTAGCATAGTTACTCCTTGTTCTTGCTGCTTATTCCCTCAGTAAGAGAAATCCGAGTATATCTTATCAGCGAATATTTTTCTTTTTATAAGGATGTCGGCAGCCTCTCTTTTAAGAACCGTCAGGTCATTCTCTTCTGCCGATGATAAGATAATCATTTTAGGAAATGGAATAGTTCCTTCCCTGCGGAAAGCTAAGGTATGAAGTTTGAGTCCCAAATAATACATGTTCTTTGTAGAACAGTATTCTTTAGTCGCAATTTCAGTCGCCACTTTCCCGTTTTTGTTCTTTTCTGCACAAGTAATGATGGGCATGGAGTCAATAAGTGATGTCATAGGATCGCAATCTGTTGGTTTAAAGAAAGTAATGAGATGCTTCACCAGTTCATTAATCGCCTCACTCATCAGGTTCAGCCGATAGTTGAATGTTTGATAAAAAAGCTAGGTTGGGGAACCATGAGAGCAAATATTCTTCTGTGAATGTATGTATCTCTTTGATTTGGAAGTATCACTGATAAGCTCCGCAAAACAGATATACGGTAAGCAGTTCTTGATCTGTAAAGATAGGATTTGCATTATTACTGAATCTCTGGCAGTAAAACTTCAGTGAAGACTGGTAAATATCGCAGATGTACATATATATTTTTATAAGTTTTAGCTCTTTCTCCTTGGGAATCATAATTAGAATAATGAGTGGTTTTCATTCTTCTAACACATTGATTATTAAGAAATTAAGAGATAAGTAAGATAATTAATTGAATAATAATATTTTAACAAACTGAATCAGGTATGGATTTTAACTACTGATTCGCATTAATTAGTAATATTATCTATTTTGTATAAAAAGTTCATATTTAACATAGTGTGATAAAAAAATATTGAATTGGATACTAATATATGAAAAAAATACCCGATATTTACTGAATAAAACTTGTTGCTGTATAAAATTTAAATTATAATATTATGGAAAATACTATCAAGGGATGGCAATACATATCTGCTATTTTTCAAAGAATGCTTGACTCTTTTGAAAGAGATTGTTTAATTGAACCTCTATTCATTTTTAGAGGGATTACTCGCCGTTACTTTTCTTCCTCAAAATCAATCAACGAATATCTACAGTTACATCCAAATTTGGATATTGCAAATAAAAACATGCCCAATCCCCAAGAATTTCTTTATAAAAAATTCTACAATGAATTTATTAGGGAGTATAAGGAATTAAAAAACGTATCTCCATTAGATACCCTTGAGCACTTGATGAAATGCGATAACTATAAATATACTGTTCCTGAATATATTAAATCTGGTGCAGCAATACGAATGCAAAATCTAAAAAATCGTTCTCATATTGATTATATTAATTATATTAAAAATCTAATTGATGATGCAAAATATAGATTTTCTGAATATGCGGCTGAAAATTATTCCGATATAGAAATTTTGGCCGACATCCAACATAAAGGAGGAGCTTCTTGTCTTGTTGATTTTAGTAATAACTTTCTTATATCTTTATGGTTTGCGACACAAACTAATAAAGATGATAAAGATTTTGGCTATTTATTTTGTTATGATATAAATGTTGAAATGATTGAAAAAGATAATTTATCTATGTTATCCCATAGCAAAAGCAAGGATACAATAGAAAAATTTATTGTACGCCACAACAAAAAGTACAAAGTATACCGAAGATAAATCATATAAATTTTGGCTATGGAAGCCCTCCTACTTAAATGAAAGGATTGCGAGACAAGATAGTATATTTATTTTTGGTTTAGAACCTTTTGCTAATAAGGATCATGGAGTTTTGGTTATTCCAATTCCACCTGATTGGAAAAAAAATATTCAACTAGTCTTAAAATCATATTTTGGTATAACAGAAGAAAGTATATATTGCGATAGCAATGGATTTGCCACCTCTCATGACAAAACAAAACCGTACGAGAGAGTTACAACTTCATTTTTTAATGAATACTTTTCTCCTATTACAAAAAATAAAAAAATGATTTTCTGTAATATCCAAAACGGAATGGCTTGTTTATTTCAAGGAGAATATGAGTTAGCACTTCAATATTTTATGAATTTTGAATCCTGTACAAGAGATAAGATAAAGTTATATATTAATAATAAACTTCGTAGCACTTCAATTGAAGAATACATTCAAGATATAAATATGTTTATGATAGACATAGAATTGCATTTTTCAAAAGCATTATGTCTTAGAAATTTAGGACATAAATATAGGGCTATTGAGGAATATATAATTGCAGAACAACGTTGCATCTCTTTAATTAGTAAAATCGGGGCATCTATTAAAATGATGGGGATTGAAAGAAATAAAAAGGATAAATCATTTGAAAGAATCAAGAGACTTCAAAAATATGCGAATACGAAATATCAAAAAATAGCGAAAGATTTAATGGATTTATTTTATGATACAAAACAATACGAGAGAGCATTAGAACTTGTTTCCTCAATTCAAAAGAACACCCCTTGCCCTTCGGAGCCATTAATGGAAACTATAAAAAACGAAATTAAAACATTAAATGAATTAACAAAAAATATTATGTTTGATTCAAGAATAGATAGTAGCATTATCACAAGAGAAACAGTAGGAAGTGTTCAGCCTTTTTTCTATATTTTGAATTGTTATTTCTTATTTGTATTAGAATCCGTACATAATAAAAAAATAAAACAAAAGTCTTTCGATGAATTAAAGAAAAAAATAGAGAATTATAGTTGTAGTGATTTTTCAAAGAGTTGTCATTTTACGAAATGGGATTTTTCCGATATTACATCTTTAATAGATAATTACAAACAAAGCAATTTTGATTTATACAATGGATTAATGGTTATGACAGCTCATTTAGAAGATTTTATGGCATATATTAATAGTAAATTGAAAATACAACCATATTAGTTTTTAGCATATCTCATAAAACAAAAGATGATAAAACATTATGTAAGGAATATAGCTACAGATATCCCTTACATAATGCTTTTCTATTCAGAAGTTTTTTCGAGTACTAATTTACGTCCTAATCAAGACACACTCAATGAAACAGTATTTGCAGAAAGCATCGTATGATGAACTGGTGCAACTGCTACCGCACTGATGGAAAAAAAGAATGACTGTTACTACCATATACTAACAATGACCGCATACTCTAACGAAAGAGTTGCGGCCATTGTTGTTCGTGTACTTTATCGGATGCTTACTTATAAAAGCTACCCATCATTGAAAAATGATGAATAATATATCATCATTTCTAGTGAACTTCAGAGTATCCATAGTCGGTGAGTTCCTAAAGTTTCATTTGTCGA
>CAQBGY010000171.1 GCA_948759685.1 uncultured Eubacterium sp. | reverse complement strand
ATCTGCCACAGCCAATTCATACGGGTTTAAGGTACTACAATAAATTGCCATTCGTCCTAATGTTCCCAATCCTGTAGAGTTCCACATTAAATCTCCGTCCTGTAAAATACGTTCTTCACCATACGATGATAAAGTATCTGGATCTATGAATTGGGCTTTATCTATTGAGAAACCACTCCATTGATTACACTTTTGCGCTACAACAGGGTATTTCTTTATCAGAGAGTATTTAGGTGACTTCCCTCTTTGGATATAAGAACATATATCGTTAAGTCTTACCCAACTCCAGCTATCAGGTATTTCAAATGGAATCTCGTCAGTAATATTCATTTCCGTATTTCCATTCTTCTCGAAGTACTTGTTATCGTCACCTTTATAGATAACAGAATCAGACAGTGCAAACTTCTTTAGCTTGCCCTCTTTTACGAGCTTTTGTTTCTCCTGCCGTATCTGCTCAAGTAATTCTTGTGCAGTTCTTTCTTCCGGAATCTGAGGGACGAGTTTGCCTTGGATTGCTTCTTGAAGAATGGATTTTCTAAGCCTATTATGAATGCTATCGTTTAGTTGATTTAATTCTTCTTGAGATTTTTCGTATTTGACAGCGATTGGCATAATTGCTTCTATTTGAGAAATAATACGCTTTTGCTCGTTAATTGAAGGAGTAGGGATAAGAATATTGTGCAATGCCCCAGATGATAATCCTTGGATTCCAATTCCTTTGCCACCGATATAACCTATGCCCTTGTATAAATACATTACATAGTAGAAAAATCGTGTACACAATGGGATGTAAGACCGCAGTTTATGAATATGATTTTGAATCCTAATGTTATAGTCATAATTCCATATTGCACTTCTTCCAATATCTCCACCCTCGCATACCAATAAGTCGCCTTTAGTAGCTGTACATTTTCCCAATTCCTCTTCAGTAAAATACATTTCTTTTAAGGAAGATAATTCAAATCTATCCCAATAGAGATTCGATGTAGTAATATATGTGTATAAATTTCCTTTTCTATTAGTGCCGTTCAAAGCCTTTCCTGTGCAATGTGAGAAAATATATCCTAATCTACACCATTCCCAAGTAGCAGGTATTTCAAACGGAATCTCCTCGTCAATGCACTTCACCTCCCCAGTAGCGAGAAACTTCTCATAATAGGAACTCAATGAATTTGTAAATACCATACATTATTAACGATAATGAATTGTTTAACCAATAATGTATTAGACATGAACATTGAAAATTTTGAAACGTATCTTCGTCAAGGGAATATGGCGGAGAATACGATTGCAGCTTACCACTATGCCGTAAAAGAGTATTATTCTCGTCACAAGGAACTGAACAAGCGTAATTTGCTTGTGTATAAAACTTATCTCATTGAGAAGTTCAAGCCTAAAACTGTAAATCTACGTATTCAGGCAATGAACAAGTATCTTGACTATATGAATAAATCTCGTTTGAGATTAAAATCTGTCAAGGTACAACAGCGTAGTTATCTAGAAAATGTAATCAGCAATGCCGACTACGCTTTTCTGAAAAACAAACTAAAAAAAGAAGAAAACCAAGAATGGTATTTCGTTGTTCGTTTTCTCGCAGCCACAGGTGCAAGAGTCAGTGAACTTATACAAATGAAGGTGGAACACGTGCAGATAGGTTATTTTGACATCTATACCAAAGGTGGCAAGATACGCCGTATCTATATTCCTAAATCACTCCGCAAGGAAGCTACGGAGTGGCTCAATAGTACCAATCGTACAAGCGGTTATCTATTCCTCAATCGCTTTGGCGAGCGTATCACCACCAGAGGTATTGCGCAGCAGTTAAAAAACTATGCCACAAAATATGGTTTGAATGAGAAGGTGGTTTATCCTCATTCGTTTCGCCATCGCTTTGCCAAGAATTTTTTGGAGAAGTTCAACGATATTTCTTTGCTTGCTGACCTGATGGGACATGAAAGCATTGAGACCACTCGCATTTATTTGAGGCGTAGCAGTGCCGAACAACAAGAGATTGTTGATAAGGTCATAACATGGTGATGTATTTGGAAGGTTGGTCAGCCCATCCTTCCAAATTCCTCTAAAAGAACTTCATATAAATTATCAATCCTCCCAGTGTCAAACAAAAATACGCATACAATATCCAGAATCCGACAATGGCACATTTGGCTATCCTGCCATTAAGAGAAAACGAAGTGTCAGATTTTACATATTTATAGACTTCTTTCCAGTGATTAGTATGAAGTGCCTTCAATTCTGTTATCTGCTTCTCAAATAAAGATTTTTCTGCCTCAATCAATCTATGGCGATATTCAGCAAGAACAGCCTTATCCTCATCGCTAAGTTTGACATTTATAACAGTATTCTCCGTCTGAATAATTGCATGGCAAATAGTATCAGAGATATTGTCAAATGTTTTTACAGCAGCATTGAGAACCTGTGCCGATTCTTCAAAAGTTAACACTGAAGCATCTACAAATGCTTTTATCTGTCTCAATTCTTGGATAACATCTTTGATGTCCTTAATCTGATTCGTGAGATTTACAAGCTCGGTTTCAAAATCAACACGATTTTCAATTTTGCTAATGTTATCATCTTTATCTATGCACTTACTACCCTGCACTGGTAAAGGAGATTGGTCATATTTACTTTTACGCATGGTTCTATGTGATTATAAATGAAATACTATCTACCCCTGCTACGCTTAATCGGCTTACAGAGCCATTTTGCCATTTTTGCACAACGAATAGCCCAGTTACGCTCATCATCGTCCTTATCTTTGCCCCATCCATCACCGGGACTGCCACCACCTCCGCTTGAAGCCGCCATAGAAGTGGCAGCATCCAAATATCCGGCAAATAGTAAGGCGGCAACTTTGAATAAATTGGTCTGTTTGACTTCTTCATCAAGGCTTCCAAACTCTTCGTCAAAGACAGACTTAACCATATCTGGTATATCAACCTCAAATTGCTCTCCATCTACAGACATGGAATAGTGATGAGTTATAGGATTTGACAGAATAACCACTTCTTTATTATTATGTGCCTTTGTTTGTGCTTCTGTTTCTGTTGGTTGAATGGGAATTTGTTCCTTAGAAGCATGTAATCCAGCCCAAGTCGCTTCAATTTTTGATGGCATTAATTTTCGACTTTTACCCAATATTGAAGATTTATAAATGGAATTTCCTTTTCGTATAGCATAGCCTTTAACCACTCCCTCATCGTCTTTTGTCAACTTAATATCATACCCTTTGGCGTTTAACATCTGGCAATAAGTTTCCCAATCAAATTCTGGCATAGCTTTCAAAATGGCGATGCAGTCTTCACTGATTTGCTGAATATTCTCATCACGACGTTGCACGGATTGCACCCAGCCACGTCTCTCATTGATGATGTTGGCAGCATGAACGGCACGTTCACCAATATAGTGCGCATCGTTTGTTTTGCCCATATTGTCTATACGGTTAGCCACAATGTGCAAGTGAGGGATGCCACTTTTGCTGTCAGTGTGTAGTGAAACAACATACTGGCTATTTTTGATATTGGTCGGTTTAAGATGACTATCTGGTTTGCCACATCTTCTGTCAATGCTATCAAGCACGGCGATAAACTCATCCGCCAAATTCTGCCAATCCGTCATTGTCCACCCTGCCGATTCTTCTTTGGCTGGAGAAATCTCAAAGCGCAGTGCGTTCAGCGTTATGGGTTTCGGATTATATCTGTCCTTCATACATTGATGCTGGTGTTGCATCATTCGTGACCACATAGCCAAAGGTTCTATATTTTCCGGCAAGTCATTCACCTTAACGAGCCGGGCTTTGTCTTTATCTATGGAATACTCAATAGCTCGTGCTCCATGAGAAATTGCGTTTCCTTGTGCTATCATAATTTCAAATTTGATTTATACTATCTCGTATTTGTCCCCATCGGACAATAAGCCTATTTACTGCTTCTATCCAAGCACGCATATAATCTTCATCTCGGAAGTATCGTTTTTTAATCTCATCAGGTTTACTTTTGAGTACATTCTGAATGCGGATAAGGTCGGCTCGTGCATCCGATAAAGAGTTCAATCCTTGTACTTCCTTGTCTGAAAGTCGTTTGTTTGGATGGTGATTTTGCAATAATCTTCGTCCGTAGTTGCTAAGTGTCAGTCCACATTCGGCTGCTTTTTCTACTATCGCTTCATACTCTTTTTGAGTCAAACGAATGTCTATATGACGAGTACGAGCATTCTGTTTGCTATTGTCTTGTTGTATATTCATAAGCGTTTATAACTGGAATTTATTTCTAAAAGTGTTCTATCCATTGCGAGCCTGCGAGTAATGCAAGAAGCCTCCAAGACGACAAATGAGTGAAACTATTTTGTCGGACGGTGGTACTTCTTGCATAGAATACCCATTAAAAATGGGGCATTACATATCTTAAATGCAAGCATTGTCTTTGTCCGAACTATGCCATTTGTCTGTCAACTTTAAGAGTGGCTATTGTCACCTATATCTATTTGGATAATCAATAGTTTTACTTTCCCCTTAGTTTGGCTTCTCCAAAAACACATCACTAACCGGAATCTACCAGTTCCAAATGCAAGTAGTCAATCAAAGTTTGTAGGTTTGGATTTCGCTTTATCATCTTTTGAAGTATCATCGCAGGTGTTTCAGTCATCAATAAGAAATCCGCAATATCAAGTCCGTTCTTGCGCTGTTCGTCTGTGGCGCATTGTTCCAAACTATCACTCAATACAACTTTAGAACATACGGAAATGAGTAAAGCCATCTTGGTTTGCCAAACCTCTCTTGCACCCAAATCCGGGCATAGCATAACTGACCGACCTTTCAACACACTTACCACGTCAGAATTGAAGCATCCGTGTATTCCACCTGTTGCCAACCATATAAACTCCGGCATATAATGGGTAGCTACCAAAGCAGATTTTTCACTTTCCACAATAGCTACTGGTTTAGTCGGAATCTCAGACAACAGATGTTCGCCAAACAAACATTGCTTCAAATTGTAGTTTGGGAGATTCAGCTCTGTATGTACCCAACTAACATAACTTCTTGGCTCTTTTGTCCGATGTCCTGTTTCTGCATCGTACAACATTATCTTCCCTGTTCGTACATTACCCTGCCAATCAATTTGCCAATAGACAGTAGAACCGCCCCACTTCTTTGATGTGCCAATATGATATAGTTGGAATATCCGAGAAGTCTCGTCTTTGCCCAATATCCCTGACAGGTAAATGTACAATGGATTCATACCGTAGTTAGTAAGAGTTCGTTCCATTAGTTCTTTGTCAATAAAAGAAATGGGAGGTGGCAAGTATGGTTGGGATTTGCGAACTTCAACAAAACTATTCTTATTGCTGTCCGCCAACATTGGATTATCATGGAAATAATCTGATGGAGTGTAATGGTATTGACAAGATTGTTCATGGTCACATCTACCCACATAATCAGGAAAGGTTATTTCTCCTTGACTATCTATATACCTGACAAAGCATTGCTTCTTTCCACACTTCGGACATGATAGCTTTGTACCTCGTTTATATTTTTGAAGAGAAAATCTATATTCAGTCATACTTCATCGTTTTGTTATTGCAGTCCGTGCAGTTTGCACTTATTGCAGTTTTGCAGAAAGTTATATGGGACAATATGCAAACTGCAACAACTGCAAAGTGCAAAAGGTATCGTTTATTGCAGTTTCTCATATTCACCTCGCTTTACCTTCTTGATAATCTTATTCGTAGCAAGATTGACCAACGAATACATTACTGACCGTTCAGACAGCCCCACTTCTTTCCCGGCTTGAAGAGCATCGGCAGTAGTAAAATTTGCGGAAAGGCAATCAAGCAATTCTCTCTTTTGTGGTTCAACGCTCTCTCTCAACATATATTTCTGGATGTTGACGTAACAGTTCTCAAAGTATTCACTCAATGCAATAGCTGATTTGGCTGAGTCTATATCTACAAAATCCTTGTGGACTTCATCACAAGCCCAACGAAGAATTTGCAAGACTAAAGCCAAACGAGCAGTAATCATAGGAGCCTTAATCACTCTGCTATCCACGAGTCCATCATCTTGGATTTGATTGACAGCTCGAATCGCCTCGTTACGCCAGTTTGTAAAAAAGGCTTTGGCTTCCGAAGAAAAGTCCAATATTTTTTGTGTTAATCCATTATCCTCTGTCTCTGTAAAAGGTAAGCTAATTACTTTGTTAATGATAGATTCCCACATAGCAGAGTATTTATCAAAAGATGCGGAGGATGAATCTTCATCCAATTGCCAATCAGAAATTTCTTGTGAGGATGGATATACAAAAATTATCCTATCTATCAACCCATTGTCTTTATAACCTTTCTCTATTAGTTCGTGCATACGAGTTGTTTGCATTGTACCGACTATATTTATAAAGGGGTGTTCTATATGAATCGGTATAGGCATACTACACCTTGAAATATCCAGCGGTTTTCCGCTGAAGGCGGTCAATAGTTGCTCAATAAGTTGCCCTTTACTATATTGATTCACGGCATTAAACATTCCCATGATTTCATCTACATATACCACGATACCTCGTTGATTATCATCAAGCGCACGCATTAAAGCCTCCGGAGTAAAATCGGATATGATAGTTCTTCGTAAAATAGGTTTGTCTGGTAGTGGAGAGGAGTTGTCTTTTTTAGCTTTGCCGTTTTCAACCAAGCTATTATAATGCTCCATATCCAATTTGAATTGTTTGATGATTTTAGCATCATGCTTTCGGATGGGACGGAATGCGAAATCCAGAGGTGGAGTTTTACCCATTCCGGGACGACCTACCAATATCATATAAAGGGCAGAATTACTAATCCATCCACCACGAATACGGATATTGACAGCGTTGCCAATAGCGGTTGATACTGCCACCAAAAGAGAAGCCATCATGTACTCAATGG
>CAQBGY010000170.1 GCA_948759685.1 uncultured Eubacterium sp. | reverse complement strand
AACTCTAAAACTGTTTAGTTATGAGAAAACATTTTACTAAATTCTTGGCTCTGACGACCGTAGCGGTCACAGCAGCCATCTTCACCGGATGTTCCAGTGAAGATGAACCATTCGCCGACTTTGAGAGCAAAATGGAGTTTGAGAACCCAGTTAGTCGTGCGGTCGTGCAAGGCGATTCAACAATCATCACGTTTGATGATTTTGAATCAACCATGATGGCAATGCCCACTTCTTATGGTGCAAACTATTACGGTAATACCGGAAGCTATGCTCAGGTAAAGCAAATTAAAGATCCTTCTGGCATCTTTGAGTCATCAATCAATGTAATTGGTGGTTCTACCGCCTTCTATAATGGCGGTCTGGCTCTTTCTAAATGGAACTATCGGTCGAATCCTGGTAATGGTGCCAATATTACCGGTTCTGGAACTGGCGATTGGTGGTATTCATATAACAATCAGATGAGTGTGTACAACACCACTTCAACTGACGGAGCTAATGTTAATGCAGGTCATAGTGGCAATAACTTTGCAGTTGTATATGGGTATCAGGATTTTTACAATTCACAGTGGATGGCTAAGCCTTCTTTCTCTTTTATCCGAAAAAAAACTCTAAAAGGTCTGTGGTTTTGTAACTCTTCCTATACATATGGAGTGATAATGAAAGGCAATCAATTTGGCGCTTCTGGTGTAGCTACACCTTTATCAAAGCAAGTTGATGGTAATGGAAATTATATTGGCTATTTTCAAGTTGAATTAGAATGTTATAATGAAAATGGTGAACTGTTGGCCACCTATGTTCAAACTTTGGCAGACTACAGAAACGGGAAAAAACAAGATCCTGTTACCACTTGGACGTACTGGCCAATTAATCAGGCAAATGTAAAAACCGTAAAACTGAACTTCTCTGGTTCGGATACGGGGGACTACGGTCTGAACACTCCAGCCTATATTTGCCTTGATGATATTACTATTGAATAATCTAACTATGGTAAGCAACTTTGGTTAATCCTATTGTTGCTTACCATATTTGTATTTTAAAGAAACAATGCGAATCCCAAGTGTAACCTTATGTGTTTTACTTTGCACCTTTATAAGCTCTTGCAATAAAGATGATATAATTGTTGATAATGGAACTTTAAAACCTATTATCATCCTTGATAATGTGAGTGGAGTTTATAATGTTAAGGTGGGTAAGGAATTAAGCATTAGTCCTACATATAGGAATGCGGATGATGCTTTGTTCTCTTGGACTATTGACGGAAAACTTGTATCGAATCAAAAAGCTTTTTCTCATACATGGGAAGAAGCGGGTGATGTATTTATCACATTGCGAGTTGATAATGAAAATGGATATGCCGCAGAAGAACTTAAGGTGGAAGTAAAAGATTTACTTCCACCTGCCATTAATTTATTCATTCCCTCAAAAGGACTTAAAGTTCAAAAAGGTCATGACCTGCTTCTCGCACCGGAGATCGCCAATCAAGATATAGGAGATTTCAAGATTGAATGGTTAAGAAATGGAATTGTTGTGTCGGATAAACTAACCTATATATTTAATGAAGAAAATTTAGGGTCATATCCGATAACTATTAGAGCTTCAAATGAAGATGGGCTTACTGAAGAAGAGCTGGAGATTGAAGTAGTAGAAAATATGCCATATTCGGTTTCTTTTCAAAAACCGTATTATAATGCAAAAGAAACTACCAAATTTACTTTTGCAGGTCGCTCTGTTTTCTTAAAGCCTCAATTGGAATACTTTGACAATCCTGCTTTTCAGTGGGCTGTCAATGGCAAAGCTGTAGAAGGAGCTACTGAACCATTATTAATATTTACTCCTGAAAAGGACGGTGAGTATCTTATTTCAGTTGTAGTAACAGAAGAGGAGAATGGAATTTCTGTTGAATCAAAAATTAGAGTTGTATGTGAGCCTGGAGCACAGTCATCAAGATATCGAGCAGCAAATACCTCCAGCTCAGCTTATTCAACGAATGTCTTTGAATTTTTACCTGCACCCGGGCAATTTGTGAATGAAACGAATTCCGGCGGGTTCAAAGGTGATGAAATAACTTTTAATGCTGCAAATCAATATGCTGCAGAGCGACTGGCAAATAAAAAGTACGTTTCCCTTGGTTCTTTTGGAGGATACGTTATTGTCGGATTTGATCATAGTATTCCCAATAAAGGTGGATATGACTTTGCAATCCAAGGAAATGCTTTTTTAAGCGATCAAGGAGGAAGCAATGAGCCCGGCATTGTTTGGGTAATGCAAGATGTAAATGGGAATGGTCTTCCAGACGACGAATGGTATGAGCTTAAAGGTAGTGAGACTGGTAACGGTTCAACTATTCAAGATTACGAAGTAACATACTATCGTCCGGCGTCCGCACACTCAAATGTTTATTGGACTGATAATTTGGGAAATTCTGGGTCTGTTGATTACAATTCGTATCATCAACAGAGCTCTTATTATCCTCTTTGGATGAATCAAGAATCATACACACTGACTGGCACGAGATTATTGCCAAAAAATATTCAGATCCCATCTTCCGGTTTTTGGAATAACCAAGCCTATGAGTGGGGTTATGTTGACAATATAGGTAGTGATTGTATTGGAGGGGACTCCTATGATGGCACTGGTCAGATGAATGGATTTAAAATATCAAATGCCATATTTAAGGATGGAACACCAGTCAAACTGGAATATATTGATTTTATCAAAGTTCAGTGTGGAGTATTAGCAAAGAGCGGTCCACTAGGAGAGATTTCTACTGAAGTATTCTCTTTTCAAGACTTAAATATTAAGTAATAAGCAAAAAAATACAATATGAAAACAATCAAATTTAACTTGCTGTTCAGCCTATTCTTCTGCATTTTTGCTGTCGGCTGTTCTGACAAAGACGAAATTCCAGTTGATGCTGATGATAATTATATCACATCAGTGGTACTTAGTGTAAATGATAAAACGTATGAAGCGGTAATTGAAAACAATACAATTACTGTGACAGTTCCATACACGGTTTCACTTGATGGAGCGAAAGCATCATTCGCTTATACACCATCAGCAAAAATATTCCCGGACCCGGCAACCATAACAGATTGGAATACTGAACGCACTTTCCGTGTAACTTCTTATAATGGAACTATAAATGATTATACTTATGTTGTTGTGAAGGATGAGATAAGAAGTGAAGGAAATGTTGAACTCAAAACACCCTCAGAAGTAGCAGCCTTTATTGAATCCGGTGTAACAATCATAAAAGGGAATCTTATTATTGGTTCAAACGCTGAAAATGCCGAAATAATCAATGATATAACAGGATTAAGCATTCTTAAGGAGGTTGAAGGAAACATCATAATCAAGAATAGCTTTACTGGCGGTACCCTTACTGGTCTTGACAATATTACTTCGATTGGCGGACTTCTTATAGGAAGTGAAGAAAATCCATTACAGGATACGTCCTTGGAAATGATTTCTATGTCTAAAATAAAGAATGTTACAGGAGATATACAAATTTATGGCTCAGGAGCATCAATAATTGAATTCAAAGAACTTGAAAAAGTTGAGGGTAATGTTATTTTCAATGAAAACACAAAACTTACACAAATATCGTTACCTCTACTTAAGGAAACAGGATCTCTTGAATTTAAGGTTTTACCACGTGAATTTTCATCAATATCTGTACCCGATATTGTTACAGTAAATGGAAATTTATCAATAGAGAGCATATATGGGGAAGTGGAGACTGCCGGTATGAGATTCTTTATGGGTAATACCGAGTTAAAATCTATTGAAGGGTTCGATAAATTAACATCAGTAACTGGAGTATGGTCCATAAAGAATTTTGATGTTCTTGAGAAGTTGCCCAAGTTGCAAGGGTTAAATCAGCTTGGAGGCGTAGTCATCAGACAACTCGCTCTAATTGAATCGCTAGATATTAGTAATGTTAGTTTTACTTCATCTTCACCTACACATCCTTGTATTACAATTGAATACTGTAATAAGTTCAACAATTTGATAACTAAAGAAGATCTAACCGATGTGGATGTTAGGATTATCTCGTTAAACACTGCTGTAAAAACAAATTTCACAAAAATAAACAACTTTTATTATGAAGCTAATATAGATACTTTTGAGTCTTCTTTACAAAGTATAACGGGGAATTTGTCAATCATTCAAATTAGCGGTCAATCTTCAAAGAATACTATTGATTTATCTGGTATTAATTCTATTCCAGGTTATTTATTAATAACAGGTTTTTCTATTACCAGTGTAAAAGCCAGTAATCTTAAAAGCATTGGTGGACAGTCTATTTTACAGGTTGGAGTTGATGCTATATTAGATTTTCCCAGTTTGACTACGGTATGTTGTGCATCGTCTCCAGAGTACATAGAAGAGGATCTTCTCCCTGGATCACCAGTAAAAAATATTGAGTGGGGAGCTTTTACCGTCTTTTTGGACGGGGCAATTACTGATTCATTTTTCCCTGTTTTAAGTCATATTGGAGGCACTGGCTTAACTTTGTTTAGAATATATGAATCTGCTTCATTTCCAAGTCTTGAAGTTATTGACGGGTCACTTAAATTTGGCATGACAACAGATTTCATCTCTTCAGATCATCTGAAGTTTCCAAAATTATTAAAACTTTCAGGTGTGCATTTCGACACCGTTAGAAAATTCTCTGACTACACGTTCTTTAAGAAATTCATTGATGACGGTCAAATAACAGAATCTAATTGGAAGATTGAAAATTGCACTTATAATCCTACATATCAGGATATGAAGGAAGGTCGTTGCAAACCTGCTGAATAAAACTCAAACAGTTAAAATTTTTCTGCCAAACCTCGGCTCGTATATTACCTTGAATAGCGGGTCGAGGTTTTAAAATTATTAGAATGAAATTCAAACCGAAACTCTTATATATCCTGACCACTCTGCTGTCGCTCACCCTCGCTTCCTGCATGGAATGGGACTATGGCGATGTGGTAGAAGACTTTAATGCAACAGGCTCCGGACTTTTCATTACCAACGAGGGTAACTTCCAGTATGGCAATGCGACGCTTTCCTATTATGATCCGGCAACGAATCAGGTTCAGAACGAGGTGTTCTTCCGTGCAAACGGTATGAAACTCGGCGATGTTGCTCAGTCCATGAGCATATATGACAACAAAGGGTGGATAGTGGTGAACAACTCCCATGTCATCTTTGCCATCGACCTCAATACGTTCAAGGAGGTGGGACGTATCGAGGATTTGACCTCTCCGCGATATATCCACTTCCTGAGCGATGAAAAGGCTTACGTCACGCAGCTTTGGGACAACCGCATCTTCATTGTCAATCCCAAGAAGTATGAAATTACAGGCTACATTCAGGTGCCTGACATGACGATGGAGAGCGGCTCAACGGAGCAGATGGTGCAATACGGCAAATATGTGTATTGCAACTGCTGGAGCTACCAGAACCGCATCATCAAGATCGATACCGAGACGGATAAGGTGGTGGACCAGCTGACGGTCGGCATACAGCCCACGTCCCTTGTAATGGATAAGTACGACAAGATGTGGACTGTGACTGACGGTGGATATGAAGGATCTCCATACGGCTATGAGGCTCCGTCACTCTACTGCATCGACGCGGCAACTTTCAAGATTGAGAAGCAGTTCAAGTTCAAACTGGGCGACTGGCCCTCGGAGGTGCAGCTCAACGGCGAACGTGACAAGCTGTACTGGATCAACAATGACATCTGGAGTATGGACGTGACGGCAAACCGTGTTCCTGTCCGTCCTTTCCTCGAATACCGCGACACGAAGTATTACGGACTTACCGTAAATCCTGTGAACGGCGAAGTGTATGTAGCCGATGCCATCGACTACCAACAGCAGGGCATGATCTACCGATACTCGCCCGAAGGAAAACTGATTGATGAATTTTATGTCGGCATAATACCCGGCGCATTCTGCTGGAAGTGATGGAGGCATTAGGAAACATATATCATCTGATTTTTCAGACAAGAGACTTTGGAGTTGCGATACCGCCTCTCCACAGGGATGAATTCTTTGATGCCATCGCACTTCTCTTCAGCAACCGCCACTGCCCGGTTTATGCCGTCGGAGGAGATATGCACCATGTCCATATCCTTACAGAAATCCCGCTCCGCAAAAACGTGAAGAAGCTGATTGAGAAAATCAAAAATATCAGTTGTTTCAGGGCTGCCGGCATTCTGGATATGGAAAGATTCGGAGGATGGCTCAAATGCTGCCTGTCCTTTATTGTCGAACGTGACCGGCTGCCGTTCTGGGTCGATTACATTGAACAGCAGGATACCATACACTCTAAAATGAGCTGGATGCAGGAGAAACGTCAGTTCATGAACTATAATCTTTTTTAAGCCGCTATTATGAGAATATATCGGTCATACATATATCTTTTTCTGTGCATTTTGAATTTCGCATTTAGCACAAGAACTTACGCACAGTCAACACAGAGGATGAACAATCTGCGTGAGGTCGTGGTGTGGGGCAAACGCCCGATGAAGGATATCGGAGTGCAGAAAACAACATTCGATTCCATCGCCCTCAAAGAGAACATAGCCCTATCAATGGCGGACATCCTTACATTCAACTCTTCTGTTTTTGTCAAGAGCTACGGTCGTGCCACGCTCTCCACTGTCGCCTTCCGTGGAACCTCCCCCAGCCATACGCAGGTGACGTGGAACGGCATGCGCATTAACAATCCCATGCTCGGCATGACAGACTTCTCGACCATTCCGTCCTATTTCATAGACCAGGCATCGCTGCTCCACGGCACATCATCGGTCAACGAGACAGGCGGAGGTCTCGGCGGTCTGGTCAGACTCGGAACTATTCCCGATGTGGCGGAAGGTGTCAATCTGCAATATGTGCAGGGAGTGGGCTCATTCAGCACATTCGACGAGT
>CAQBGY010000169.1:1019-6934 GCA_948759685.1 uncultured Eubacterium sp. | reverse complement strand
TACAAAAATGTATAATTCAGTTGTAATTACTACGGTGAATAGTAATGAATTGTCAGCGTTTATATTTAATAAGGCTGGAGAAGGTGGGAATACACCAGTAGATCCAGAAACAACACCGGGAAATGTAGAAACAACACCAGGTGATGAAGAGACAACACCGGTAGATGTAGAAACAACACCAGGTGACGAAGAGACAACACCGGTAGATGTAGAAACAACATCAGGTGACGAAGAGACAACACCAGGAGATGTAGAAACAACACCAACACCAGCAGATATTGTACTGGATCAGGAATTGGCAGCACCAGCAGATGATAATAATTATCAAGTAGGTGGTTATAATGTTTATGTTGGTAAATGGAATGGTTCAACAGCAGTGGCAGGAATAGATGCAGCTGACAAGAATCATATTAAGATACAGCAGAAGACATGCCAGAACTGGGATCCATGGGGAATACAGGTAGGCAAGAAGGTTGCAGGTTTAACACCGGGAGAAACATATACATATACAGTTGAAATGAAAGCATCTCCAGTAGATGGAAATTATAAGAAGACAGGAGATGACACATTATATCCGTTACAGGCAGAGCAGACAGTTGAGATTCAGGTAACAGCAACTGAAGATGGAGCAGCAGACTTTGTAATAGGCCTTGGCGGAGTAGGACTTGCAGTAGTAGTTGATATCAACAATCCTATATTAAAAGATTCAAAAGGAAATGTTGTTGATATGGATAAAACAGGGGATGTAGAGACAACACCGGATGCAGTAGAGACAACGACACCGGATGCAGCAGAGACAACAACACCTTCTGTTGTAGAAACAACTACACAGGCATCTGCAACTACAGAAGCTCCAAAGACAACAACAGCAGCACCAAAGGTAACAACAAAGAAGGCGCTTGGAAAGACAACAGTTAAGAGTGCAAGTAAGAAAAAAGCAGCAACAAAGGTTAAACTTACATTTAAGAAAGTGAAAGGCGCTAAAAAATATCAGGTACAGATTTCAAAGACTAAGAAGTTTAAGAAAGTCCTTGTTAAAAAGACAGTGAAGAAAGTAAAAGTAACTATTAAGAGCAAGAAAGTTAAGAATCAGAAAAAACTTTATGTAAGAGTAAGAGCTGTTGGGGCTAAGAAATGGTCAAAAGCTAAAAAGATAAAAATTAAAAAATAGTCTTATTAAGGTTAAACGAGAGAGTGGTATATACCACTCTCTTTACTTATTATTACATTGGATGATGAAGAAAAAGGAAAGGATAGATACTTGTTATTTTAATAAGTAAATGATAAAATGATTATTATAATAGGTTAGGTTATAGAAAAGAGGAGTAACATATGAAGAAGTTTTGGGCAATAGCATGTACGGTAATTATGCTGGCGGTTACAATGACAGTTGCAGGAGTACAGAATCCTGATGCAGGAGATATAGACGGGGACATAAATCGAAATCCTTGGGAAGATTTGTTTACGACGGCAGTCACAACGGAGCAGGTAACGACAGCAGAGCCGGACACTACATCAGTAGAGCCGGTTACGACTCCGGAAGAGGTGAATACTACGCCGGAACAATCAGAAACCACATCAGAAGAGAAGGATACTACAATAAATGAAGCCGATACTACGTCGGATGTATCAGAAACTACCTCAGAAATTTTGACATTAGATATAACAACAGTTTCAGATAGTACATCTATAATTACGGAACAAAAAACTACAAAACCGATTATTACAGGGGATGAGGTTACTCATAATACAACAAAGAGCATAAAAGTTGGACAAACAAAGATAAGAAAAGCAATTAAAAAACAAAATTCAAAGAAAATTTTATTGAAACTGAAAAAAATAAAAGAGGCAAAAAAATATCAGATACAGGTTTCGAAAAATAAAAGATTTAAGAAAGTTTTAGTGAAAAAGACTGTTAAGAAGACGAATGTAAAGATAAACAGTAAAAAGGTTATTCGTAAGAAAAAATTATACGTGAGAGCCAGAGCTGTTAAAATCGTAAAAAGCCAAAAATATTATGGTAAGTGGTCAAAGGCTAAAAAGATAAAAATAAAGAAAAAATAAGGAATGATTAATATAATGAAGAATATATTGCATAAGATAGTAGTTTTTATTTTGGTTATAACTTTAGGATTGTGTGTACCAACACGCAATATAAATGCAAATGGTTTTGATGGAGATATAATGGAAAATCCTTTTGCACATTTATTTGTAGATGGAGAACCGGGAGATGCTGTAATAGGAAATCAGGTTCAGAAACCGACCGTTCAAGCAACAAAAAAAAGATTAAAAAAATTATTAAAAACTTCTATAAAATCGGCAACAAGAAAAAATAAAAAATCTAAAAAAGCAAAGGTTGTTTTAAAGAAAATAACAAAAGTAAAAGGAGTTAGATACCAGATTAAATATGCATCAAACAAGAAATTTAAAAAAGCAAAGGTTAAAACATTTAAAAATAATAAAATTACAATAAAAAAATTAAAAGTCAGAAGAAATTATTACATAAAAGCGAGAGCGTATGCAAAAGGCAGCAATGGAGAAAAAGTTTATGGTAAATGGACAAAACGCAAGATGATTAAGTTTCGTAAGAAAAAGTGATTATAAGCATTGCTTTCTTTGATAAAATATGCTATAAATTTGTATAGATATTAGATTCCATATAAATTTATTGCATTATTGTGAGGAGTTATATTATGAGAAAGTATGAGACGCCAGAATTGAAATCAATTTATTTTGAATTGAATAACAGAATTATGGATGGATATGAGGGTGGTGACATTGGAGACAACCCATGGGGAGAGTTATTTACTGAGGAAGGTTCAGGGGATGACCCTTTACAGTAGAAATAGAATTAATTTAAAGAAGACTATACAGCCAAGTGCATTTTGCACTTGGTTTTTTGTTATATAGCATAAAAACGTTTCAAAGGATAAATAAAGACGTTTAAATTTTGTTAATGTTAACATCAAAGACGTTTTTTAAACATAATAAATTTTTAATTGGAAAAAATGTATAAATCTGGCAAATCCCTTGAAAATTAAGGGGATTAGGTATAAAATATATTAAAATACTTTTTTAAATGGCTTAAAGTATGGACGGACAAGGATGACATGAGAAAATATTGGAAGCCATTTTTTGTGTCTAAACAAATAAGCGGGACTGAAGAAAGACAAAGGAGTATTAGAAAAAAGAAAGGAAGGAAGAACATGAAAGGAACTATGAGAAGAGCAGTGTCAATTGTTCTTGCATTGGCGATGGTCATTACTAGTTTAAGTTATACGCCAAAAACAGTTGAAGCTGCAGAAGATTATTCAGGATTGAGTTTTACTGAAGTTGTTGGTATGAATGGATCATATGCATGGAATCTGAAAGAGAATAACATAGCAGGCTTTAGTGGAACGCCAGAGTTTTATGGTCAGAATTATATGAAGATAGTATATTCTGCCGATAATAAAACAGAAGATACCAAAATTACGGTAGACGGTGTGCCAAAGACTCTCAGTGATGAGGAAGTTTTTGAACAGGCACTTGGCATGACGACCTTTTTGGTATCTGCCTTATCAGATAACAACTATCACGAACTGGTAATTACAACTACCACAGGAAAGGCTGTTATTATTTTAAAGAAAGGAACTCCAAGCGGCAGTGGTGAATTGGATACTACATCTGGAACATCAGAAACAACAACTGCCACTCAATCAGGTGGAGATTATTCAGATCTTAATTTTGAGACGATTGAAAACACAACGAATCCAAATAACGGAATTGAACATGCGGTGGCATGGATTCAGCCGGCAGAAGGAGTAAGATTTAGTCTTAAGAGATATGGAACTGTTGGAGCTGGAAACAGGGTGTTTTTAGAGTTCGATTATGCACCGGTTTATAAAGATGTTAAAGTAAACGGAGTTGCACTTCCAACTGATAATGATCACAATGCTGGTGGTGCATGGCTGGGATTCTTTGACAGCGATTTAACTGACAACGCATACAATGTTGTTACAGGTACAAATGGTAATGGTCAGGAATTCAGTTTTGTTATTCGAAAAGGAACTCCTAGTGAGCAGTCTACTACAGGCGGAACACTCACAGATTTAACAGCAGTTACCAATGCTTTCGTATATAATTTTACAGAAGCAGGTGAGGGCTACAAGGTATACTTTAAAGATGGTAATGTATTACCGGAAGGCAGTACACGTAAATATATCGTAAGTATAGGAGAGCAGACAGTTGAGGTTGCTGAATCAGGAGCTTCAGTTAATGTAGATGGACTTGGATTAACAGATGGAACAAAATATGATGTAAAAGTAAAAGCTGTTTATACAGATGGCGAGGGAACTGAAATTGTTTCACCTGATTCAGAAATAACACAGTTTACATACAAGGCAAGTGCAGTAAATGCCTATGATGATGGAATTGCACAGATTTTTATTAACACATCAAGAACTACATCAGGTACTAAGATTACACAAGATGTAGATATTTATAAGGATGAGTCAAAGATTAAATTTGATGCGGCGATTACAGTAAAAGGTGCTGACGGAACAGTTGCAGCATGGGATTATGGTACAGCGAATGTACGTGGAAATTCTACAAAGTCAGCACAGAAGAAAGCATATAATATTAAGTTTAATGCTGCACATGATTTGTTTGGAATGGGTTCAGCGAAAAAGTGGAGCCTTCTTGCAAACTGTTTTGATAAAACATTAATGAGAAATCAGGTTGCTTTTGATTTTTATAATAAGTTAGAAGCACAGCATGCCAGTGGCAATGCATTTAGTAGTAAATGTAAGCCGGCAGATTTATATGTAGATGGAAACTATTTAGGTTCTTATTTATTAATTGAATCTGTAGAAGAAGGAGTTAATCGTGTAAATATTAATGCAGGAAATGCAAATAATGATGACATTCTTCTTGAAATTGATAATTCTGGTAGAGATGAAAGTACAGACCCTCACTTAAAGGGAAGAACAAGCAAATATGACATGTATTTTGCAGTAAACGAACCGGAAGATATTGAAACAGATCCACAGTATGATGGAAAGAGAGACAGAACCCTTGCATATTTGGAAGAGTTTGAGACTGCATTACAGGCAAAGAACTTTACACAGATATCTAATCTGATCGATTTGGAGTCATTTGTAGATTTCTATATCGTATCTGAATTATTTAAGACAAAAGATATTGGTTTTAGTTCTACAAGATATTACATTCAGTCACAGACAGATGCAGAAGGCAATGTTACAGCTAAGAAATTATATGCAGGACCACTTTGGGATTTGGATTTATCCAGTGGTAATGCTCTTGATAATGAGAAATATGATGACCTTTATGCACAGACAGAAAATAAATGGTTTGGTGCTTTAATGGCAGTACCTGAGTTTGCAGAATTAGTAAAGACAAGATGGGAAGAATTATTACCAACTATCAAAGATCTTTATGCTGCAGAAGGTGCTGTTACCAGAACATATAATGAACTGAAAAAGTCTGCAGATAATAACTACTCTAAGGCTTATAACGTATTCTCATCAGCAGAAAACGGATACAATAATGGATGGGTAATTAATGCTGTATATGGTGCATCACAGGTTTTAGGACAAAATGTTTATGGCTCAATGGTTACACATGACACATATGAAGAGTATGTTGATGATTTCAGAACATGGTTAAGCAATAGAACTACATACCTTACACAGGCATTTGGTGCCAGAGATGTAGAGGAAGTATTAGAGAATTTAGAAGAACAGGCAAAGAGTCCTGTATATAATCTGGCTTATCAGAAAACAGTAACAATAACAGGCGGATTTAATGAAGGAGTTGTTGAATCTTTAACAGATGGTGATTTTAATACAAAAGTTAATGTTACAGATGGAACTGGTGGTAATAGATCGGAAAGCGTCGTGTAGGGAAAGAGTGTA
>CAQBGY010000169.1:0-1009 GCA_948759685.1 uncultured Eubacterium sp. | reverse complement strand
TAATGGAAGTCAGGGAGCGGCAAGCTTTATTGTTGATTTAGGAACATATTATCCGGCAAACTCTATTGACAAAATTATTATCAGATATCAGGATGAGAGAGATGTTGTCAGTGTTGCAGGACATAGTTACAGCATCCAGTATTCAGTACATGGAAACTTCTTCCGTGATGCTGTACCGGAAAAGAAGGTTGCATCTTTGAGTGCTGAAACACCACAGACAGTTGATGATGTTTCATATATGCAAGGTAACGTTAGATACATCCGTGTGAATTATCCGACAACAGCTGTTTATGGTATGCAGATCCGAGAGATTGTTGTATTGGATTCAGACAAGAATGCTGTAGAAGTAGAACCAATTATGTTGGAAAGTCCAAAGTTTACTGCAACAGCAGACGGATTTAATAAGATTCAGGTGACAATCGATAGTGTTGAAACACAGAGTGATTATGAATATTATGTTATAATTGATGGTAAAACGGTTGATAAAGTTTCCGCAGGAACACATGTGTTTGAAAATATCGATGGCGGAACACATAAAGTTGACGTTGTTTCTTATAGAAAGGGCTCAACATCAAATCAGAATGAAACACAGGAAATTGAAGTAGATGTAAAATCTTTCATGGAATATACAGCCGGAACAAGAGATATAGCATTTGAAGCACAGAAAGAAATTAATGGTGCATTGAATTATGATTATACAGATTACGATGGTGTAACAGCCAGTGCATCAAGTAATGAGGGAGCAGTTAACAGTGCATTTGACAATAATGTGGGAACTGGCTGGCAGGCTGATCAGAATGATAAAGATAATCAGTTTATTATAGTCAATTTAGGTGCTATACGTAGCATTAATCAGATTGAAGCAATCTGGGAAAATGCAAGTGCAAAAGATTATACAATTGAAATATCTGAAGATGGAACAAATTATAAAGAGGTTGCTGCAATCAAGAATGCGGCAGCTGGAAATAACAGACATGATACAATTTCTTTTGCAGAATCTATTACAGGA